>SYFR01000388.1 GCA_005800325.1 Myxococcales bacterium
CGGGTGCACCAGCACGACGAGGATCTCCCGGTGGTGCTCGTGACCGGCGCCCCCGTGGTCGAGACGGCCGTCATGGCGCTCGATCACGGCGCGTACAAGTATCTCTTGAAGCCGGTCGCGGCGCCGCGACTCGAAGAGGTCGTGCGCACCGCCGTGCGCATGCGTCGCATGGCGGAGATTCGACGCGAGGCAGTGCGCGTCGGCGGCGCGGCCCCGACCGACGACCTCGCCGACAGCTTTCGCCGCGCGATGGAATCGATGTGGGTCGCGTATCAGCCGATCGTCCGAAGAAGCGGTGAGCTCTTCGGATACGAGGCGCTGCTGCGGAGCTCGGAGCCGAAGCTGCCGCATCCGGGCGCGGTCGTCGGCGCGGCCGAGCGCCTGAATCGCTTGAACGAGCTCGGGCGCACGGTCCGCCACCGCGCGGCGCAGCCGATCGTTCGCGCAGACGACGGCGCGACGTTGTTCGTCAACCTGCACCCGCGCGACCTCGAGGACGACGAGCTGCTCTCACCCAACTCGGCGCTGGCGAAGATCGCGACGCGCGTCGTGCTCGAGATCACCGAGCGCTCGGCGGTCGACTCGGTGCAAGATCTCCGTACCAAGGTGACGCGCCTGCGCGAGGCGGGCTTTCGCATCGCCGTCGACGACCTCGGCGCCGGCTACGCCGGGCTCACGAGCTTCGCCTTGCTCGAGCCCGAGATCGTGAAGATCGATCTGTCCCTCATCCGCGACGTCGATCGCATGCCGGTGAAGCAGCGGCTGGTCGAGTCGATCACCTCGCTGTGCCGCGAGATGAACATCATGGTCGTGTGCGAGGGCGTCGAGACCGAGGCCGAGCGCGACATGCTGCTCGACCTCGGCTGCGACCTCTTCCAGGGTTTCTACCTGGCGAAGCCGGGACCCGCGTTTCCCACGTTTCGCTGGTGAGCCGCGCGACGCGGTGCCGGCACGATTGCTCGCGCGCGCCGGCCTCGGGTAGAACCGCACGATGACACAAGCACACGGGGGGCGCCTCGTCGCCAAGGCGCTCGCACGGCACGGAACGACGCACCTCTTCACGCTGTGCGGCGGGCACATCCAGGCCATCTACGACGGCTGCCTCGACGAGGGGATCCGCGTCATCGATACGCGGCACGAGCAGACCGCCGGGCACGCCGCCGACGGCTATGCGCGCGTCACTGGCAGGCCGGGCGTGTGCGCCGTCACGGCGGGTCCGGGCGTGACGGATGTCGTGACCGCGGTCGCCAACGCGCAGCGCGCCGGGATCCCGATGGTGGTGATCGGCGGCGCCGGTCCGAACCTGTTGCGCGACATGGGCTCGCTTCAGGACATGGATCACCTCGGGTTGATGCGCTCCATCACGAAGTTCTGCGTGAGCGTGCCGAGCACCGACCGCCTGCAGGAGTACGTGGACACGGCGTTTCGCATCGCGCAGGCGAACGTGCCGGGCCCCGTCTACCTCGAGATGCCGCTCGACGTGCTCATGGGCTACGCCGACGACGCGGCGCCAGCCACACATCCGATCCCGCCGCCGCCCCGTCCCGCCGGGGATCCGGCCTCGATCGCGCAGGCAGCCGCGATGCTCGACGCCGCCGAGCGCCCCATGTTCATCGTCGGAGGTCAGCTGCGCTGGTCGCCGAAGCGCGACGCCTTGCGGCGCTTCGCCGACGAAGTGGCAGCGCCGTTCTTCTTGAACGGCATGGCGCGCGGAGGCCTGCCGCACGCGCACCCCGGGCTCATGACGCGCGCACGAAAGGCCGCGCTGGCCGAGACCGATCTCTGCTTCGTCTTCGGCACGCCGCTCGACTTTCGCTTGTCCTACGGGCGCGCCATCAACGCCGGCGCCAAGCTCGTGCAGATCGATCTCGACGGGCAAGAGCCCGGGCGCAACCGCCGCGTCGATGTGGCCATCCACGGCGATACCGGCATCGTGCTCGAGCAGCTACTCGCGGCGTCGAAGAAGCGCGATTTCGCGTCGTGGCGTGCGCGGATTCGTGTCGCCGACGACGCATCGCGCGCCCAGATGGCCGCCGAGATGACGTCCGCCGACGACCCGCCGAACCCGCTCTTCGTGTGCGCCGAGATCGACGCGCGGCTCGGCCCGAACGACATCATCATCGGCGACGGCGGCGATTTCGTGGCGACCGCGGCGTACGTCCTTCGCCTGGAGTCGCCGCAGCTCTGGATGGATCCGGGGCCGCTCGGCACGCTCGGCGTCGGGCCGGGCTACGCGATGGCCGCCAAGCTGGCTCGCCCCGACGCGCGCGTATGGCTCGTTTACGGCGACGGCAGCTTCGGGCTGCACGCCCTCGAGTTCGAGGCGATGGCGCGTCAAGGGATCCCGGTCATCGGCGTGATCGGCAACGACGCGGCCTGGACGCAGATCCGCCGTGGACAAGTCGACATGTACGGCGCCGAGCGGGCCGTCGCGACCGGACTCGACTACACGCGCTACGAGAAGGTCGTCGAAGCGGTGGGCGGCTTCGGCCAGTGGGTCGAGCGCTCCCAGGATCTCGGGCCGGCACTCGACGCCGCGATCGCCTCGGGGAGGCCTGCGTGCGTGAACGTGAAGATCGCGTCCAGCGACTTCCGCAAAGGCGCCATCAGCGTCTAGCTCGGCGCAGGCTCTCGACGAAACCTTCGTGCCCAGCGCGTCTCCGCGAGACTCGACCAGAATGCGCCTCTCGTTCGCCGCACCCAATCTGCGAGCGCTCGACGCGACCGGAAGCGAAGTGCTGTGTTGCACCAAGTGGCGCGGACGGGGCGACCACGACGGCGTCGCGAGCCTGTGCGACTGGCGCCTCTCGGGCGGCCTGTCGAAGGTGGTGCGGAGCGGCTTGTTCACCGGCAATTTCGGCGACACGTTGCTCGTCCCCGGGCGCCCGAAGCTCCCGTGCGACAAGCTCCTCGTCTTTGGCGCCGGGGAGCCAGGCGAGCTCGACGAGACGCGCTTTCGGACCTTGCTCGCGCGCATGCTCGGAGCCATCGCCGACCTCGCGGCACAGTCCGTCGTCATCGAGCTGCCGGGGCGCCAGTGCGAGCTCATCGCGCCGGAGCTCGCCGCCGACGTGTTGCTCGAGGCCCTGACCGCGTCCGGTGCCAAGAGTGAGCGGTGGACCTTGGTCGAAGACGCCGTGGCCCAGCGACGCATCGAGCAGCACATGGTCGAGGAGCGACGCCGCATTCGACACGCACCGTGAGCCGGCCGCGGATTAGGATCCGTCGCATGCGGGAAGATGCCCCGATATTCCGCTTCAATCGCGAGCGAGCGCACCTCTGTTCACTGACCGTGGCGCGCGTGTTGTCGCAGTTGACGGACGCGCTCCACACGCTGAACGACGCCTGCTACTTCGAGACGCGCCGCCTCGACGGGTCGAAGCGCAAGAAGGACAAGGAGCGCCTCCTACGCTGGCGCTGGCTCGCGCGGCAGCTCGCCAAGATGGGCGACGACGAGCGGCGCGCCGAGCTCGAGATCCTCGCCCGGGGCTACGTCGAGGACATCGCGGGCAACTTCGATCCGCGCGTGTTTCGGGTGAGCGCGCGCATCCTGCCCTCGCTCGTCACGAGCCTCCTCGCCCCGCGTAAGATCCCGGCGCTCGCGCGCGAACCTGCAAAGCTCATGCGCCTCGACGCCCTCAAGGACGAGGTCAAGGTCGAGGGCGATCTCGCGGGGCTTCGCTCGCTCGCCGGCAAGGGGACGCTCGTCTACGTGCCGACGCACTCCTCGAACATGGACTCGATCGTGTTCGGCTATGCGCTCGAGCGCGCGGGCCTTCCGCCGGCGACCTACGGCGCCGGAAAGAACCTGTTCACGAACCCGCTGCTCTCCTTTTTCATGCACAACCTCGGCGCCTACAAGGTCGACAGGCGCCTCAAGCATGGGCTCTACAAGGACTGCCTCAAGGCCTACTCCAGCGTCCTGCTCGAGAACCGCTACCACTCGCTGTTCTTTCCTGGCGGCACGCGCTCGCGCTCGGGCTCTGTCGAATCCAAGCTGAAGCTCGGGCTCATGGGAACCGGCATCGAGGCCTACACGCGGTCGCTGCTCGCCGGGCAAGAGCGGAAGATCTTCTTCGTGCCGTGCACCATCAACTATCTCCTCGCGCTCGAGGCCGAGACGCTGATCGAGGACTTCTTGAGCGACGCTGGGAAGGCTCGCTACATCATCGTCGACGACGAGTCGTCGCGCCTCTACCGGATCGCCGCGTTCGCGAAGAAGCTCCTCACGATGGAGAGCTCGGTCGTGATTCGCTTCGGCTCGCCGCTCGATCCGTTCGGCTCGCGGGTCGACGCCGACGGCACGAGCTTCGACACGCGCGGTCGCGCCGTGGCTCCGAAGAGCTACGTCACCGGCCTCGACGGCGGGCTTCGCATTGACCCCGCCCGCGACGCGCAATACACGCGCGAGCTCGGCCGCGCCCTCGTCAAGAGCTACCGCGAGAACACCGTCGTCATGGCGACGCACCTCGTGGCCGCCGCGTGCTTCGAGCACCTCTTCGAGCAGGGCCGACGCGCCGACCTGTACACGACGCTGCGCATCCACGACGAGCGCATCCCGCGCGACACGCTCGCTCGCCTCGTGCTCGAGAAGAGGGACCGCCTCACCGAGCTCGAACGACGTGGCGAGGTCGTCGTGGCCGCTCCGATCAGGGCCGCCTCGGGCGGGGACATCGTGGCGCAGGCCATGACCGCGTTCCGCGGCTATCACACGAGCCCCGTGCTCGAGCCGCGCGAGGATGGCATCGTGCTCGCGGATCCGCGCCTGCTCTTCTACTACCAGAACCGCCTCGCGCGGCACGGCCTCGCCTACGACGCCGACGCGAGCGTTCCCGGCCGAGCCAAGGGAGGTGCCGCATGACGCGCGCTCCGCGGAGCGCGACGATCGGCGTGCTCGGCGGCGGCCCGTGGGGCCTCGCCCTCGCCAAAGCCGCGAGCCGCGGAGGCGCGCGCGCCGTCCTCTATTCGCGCCGCGTCCCGGAAGATGCGCTGCCCGAGCTCCACGTGACGCGGGAGCTCGCCGAGCTCGCCGAGGCGCGCCTCATCTTCGTCGCGGTGCCTTCAGAGCTCGCACGACCCGTGTTGCGCGAGCTCGGCGACCACCTCGACGGGAGCCACGTTCTCGTCCACGGCGTGCGAGGGCTCGTCGGGGAGGAGCTCGCCACGGTGTCCGACCTCGTGCGTGACGAGACCCCCGTTCGCCGAGTGGGTGCGCTCGGCGGTCCAGTGCAAGCCGACGAGCTCGACCTTGATCGCCCCTCGGCCATCGTCGTCGCCTCCGAGTTTCGCGAGGTCACGCGGGCCGTGCGCGCGCACCTCGAGAGCGAGCGCCTCCTCGTGCACGAGAGCCTCGATGTCCGCGGTCTCGAGTGGGCCTCGGCGCTCGTCGGCTGCCTCTCGATCGGCGTCGGTTTCGCGCAGGCGCGGCCCGCCGTGTCGCCGGGCATGCTCGCCGCCCTCATCTCGCGCGCCGTGCTCGAGGCCGTGTCGATCGCGCTCGCGGCCGGCGGGCTCGAAGAGCGCACGTTTTACGGGCTCGGCGGCTATGGCGATCTGCTGGCATCGATGGCGCTGCCCAATCGCCCCGAGATGCTCCTCGGCCGCGCGCTCAGCGAAGGTTGCGACCTCGCGGGCGCGCGCGCGACTGCCAAGCTGCGTATCGAGGCGATCGAGCTCGTGCCACGCGTCACCGCGTTCGCCGAGCGACGTGGGCTGCGGTGCGATGTCTTCCGTGCGCTCTCGGCGATCCTCGACGGGACGGCCGAGCCCGCGAGCATCGTGCGGTCGCTGTTTGCCAACTAATCGGAGCTCGCTCCGATTGCCCGCGCCGCACCCGCGGCGGCGCGAGCACGCGACGCGCTGAACGCGCTAGATGCCGCATTCGCTCGCGCACTTGGCCTGCACGCAGGACACGATGGCCTTCGTCGCGTCGCTGTCGTTCTTCATGGCGCAGTCGGCCATGCACATCGGGTCGCCATTGCAGCCTTGCGCGCACTGGAGAAACTCGAGGCATTTCGGCTCCGATTGACAGGCCTTGACCTCGTTGCCGCAGTTCGAAAATGCGCACGACTGGCAGTCGCCCTGACCGGAGCCGCCCTGGCCGCCACCGCCTGCGCCCGAGGTGCCGCCCTGGCACCCCTGAACGCATCCCGCGAGCTTGGGATCCGGCATGCTGCCAAGGATCGACGCGATGGCGGCGCAATCGGCGTCGAGCACGCACGCCGCCGGGCAGTCGGACGCCGGATCGGCGCAGTCGAGCGCAGGGATCTGCGAGCAGACGTTGCCGAAGCCGCACTCGTTGGCGAGCTTGTCGCACGCCTGGTCGCAGGTGCTGCCGCCTCCGGTCGTCGACGAGCTCGACGAGGAGCTCGTCACCGCCGTCGTGACCGCCGTCGAGGTCACGGTAGCCACCACCATGCCGGGATCGCCGCCGCTGCCGCCCGAGCCGGAGCCGCTGCTCGCGAAGTCCGTCACCTCCGAGCCGCACGCGACGTGACCGAGGAAGAGAGCCGCAACACCGAGCACCGACAACGAACGAAGCATGTGTCTCCTCCGCGAATGAGAGCCGCCCACGCACGACGCCAGGCCGGCCCAAGCCGGACCTCAAGATACACGGCGGCCCCGAGCAACGGTAGCGCCGCTTGCAGTCACCGCGTGCGCGGCGGCCGAAGGAGGGCGATCTCCGGGTCGTCGGGATCGAGCCGTGAAAACTCGTCGACCACGCGCGCCGCCTCTTCGTGCTGGCCGAGCTCGACGAGCAGGCGGTGAAGCCCGAGCACCGCCGGCCGATGCATCGGCTCGAGCACCAGCGCGACCCGAAAGCACTGCTCGGCCTCGTGCACGCGGCCGGCCCGAGCGCACGCACGCGCGCCATTCGTCAGGGTCCGGGTCTCCTTCGTCCCCGGAGACAGCTTGAGGGCTCGCGCAAATGCCGTGACGGCTTCGTCGTTTCGCCCCGCCTCGAAATGCGCCTCGCCCTCGTCGTTGGCGCGATCGATCTCCGCGGCGTTCGCCATCGCGCGCGCCAGCTCTTCCGCGAGCTTTGCCACGCCCTCGAGGTCGCGGCCCTCATACAAGGCGTGCTCCGAGGCGACGAACCTCACGAGGCCGAGCCGCCCGTTGTGGTGTTGGTTCCTCATCTCCTCGGCGAGCTTTGCGAAATACGCGGGCCAGCAATTGCCCCACGGGATCTGCGGCGTGACGTCGCTCTTGCGCATGAATTCGAGGAGCTTCGGGCGCGAGAGCGCGAGCACGCGGGGCAGGCCATCCTCCGCGATCTCGGCCTCGGGCCGCGTCCGCCTCTCGTCGCGAATGAGCGCGGTCGTCTCCCGCACGAGCTCGTCGCGGCGCAAGACGCCGACGTTTTCGCCAGTGACGCGGTAGCCGGCGACGAGCGCATCGAGGACGTGCAGCCGCGCATGGCGGAAAAACCTGAGCCATAGCTCGGTGTCGAACGCGAGCCGATGCGCTGGTTCGACCTTGCCGCCGGCCTGGTCCCACAGCCGTCGTCGCCAGTAGGTGCTCTCTTGTTTAATGAAGGGCTGGCCGAAGCCCAGCTCGAGATGCTTCGTGCGCGCGTAGTAGGGGACCTCGACAGCGACGCCCGTCAGCATGCCCTCGCTGTCCCACCCCGAGGGCCGCCCGGTGAGCCAATCGAGCTCCGGGTGCTGCTGAAAGGCCCACGCCATCTTCCACAGCGCCCCCGGGTGGAGCTTGTCGTCCGAGTTGAGCCAGCCCATGACGTCGCCGGTCGAGCGGGCGAAGCCGGCGTTGAGCGCGCTCGCGTGGCCGCCGTCCTCCGCGCTCTGCCAGTACGAGAGCTCGGTCGCGTGGCGCCGCAGGATCTCGATCGACGCATCCGTGCTGCCGCCGTCCATCACGATGTACTCGAGGTTCGGGTAGCCCTGCGCGAGCACCGACTGGATGCACTCCTCGAGATAGCGGCCCTGATTGTAGGAGGGCGTGACGATCGTGATGCGCGGGAGCTTGGCCTGGCGCGAGGTCACGACGCGCGGCGCGCGGGCTCGCAAGGCGGCCATCTCCGGCTCGTCGGGGTCGAAGCGCGCAAACTCCTCGACCACCCGCGCCGCGTCGTCGGGCCGCCCCGCCCGCGTGTAGAGGGCATGCAGGCAGAGCGCCGCGGACTTGTTCATGGGCGCGAGCTCGAGCGCGCCGCGGGCGTGGCGCTCGGCATCGTCGTCGTGCCCGAGCGCCGCCACCGCTGCGGCGCAATTTGCGAGCGTCCGCGTGTCGGACTCGTTCGGGCACTTCCCGAGGGCTCTCTCGAAACGCGCCAGAGCCTCTCGCGCCTGGCCGGCAGCGAGCAGAACGGCACCCTCGTCGTTGAGTCGCGCGCACTCGACCACGCGTGGGAGCACGCCATCACGGGCGGCGCGCGCCTCCTCCAGGTTCTCGAGCACTTGTCCATCGAAGAGCTCCAGCTCATCCGCGATGAACTGCACGACCTCGTGCTGGCCATCGGCGTAGTTGCCCTTGATGAGCCCCGTGAGCCCCCAGAAGTAGCGCTCCCAACCGCGGCCCCACGCCGGCGCTCGCTCGAGGCCAAAGTCGCGAGCCAGCGCCACGACTTCGCGGCGAGCGAGCCGGAGCACACGCGGAAGCGGCGACCGCGGCGCTCGGTCCTCCGCCGCGAGGGCGCGCTCGGCGAGCACGTGCTGGGCCGCGCGCATGCAGAGCTCGTCGTGGTTGAGCACGGCCAGGTTCGCGCCCGTGATCCGATAACCGCTCAGGAGCGAGTCGAGGATGTGGAGGCGCGCGCGGCGAAAAAAGCGCAGCCACAGCTCGGTGTCGAACGTCAGCCGCAGCGCGGGGTCGACCTGGCCTCCGGCCCGCTGCCAGAGGGAGCGGCGCCAGAACGTGCTGTCTTGCTGGATGAAGGGATTGTCGAAATTGAGCTCGAGGTGCTTGCGGCGCGACAGCTGCGGAAGCTCGGGCGCGATCCAAGCGAGGCGGCCGTCCCCCTCCCAAATCGCGCTGCGGCCCGTCAGCCACTCGAGCTCAGGGTGTTGCCCGAACATCGCGGCGACCTTCCACAGCGCATAGGGCTGAAGCATGTCGTCGGAGTTGAGCCACGCCATGATCTCCCCCGTCCCGCGCGCGAAGCCCGCATTGATGGCGCGCACCTGGCCGCCATCCGGGCAGCTCTGCCAGTACGAGAGGCGCGTCGCGTGCCTTTGGATGATGTCGGCAGAGCCATCGGTGCTTCCGCCATCCATCACGATGTACTCGAGGTTCGGGTAGCCCTGCGAGAGCACCGAGAGCATGCACGCCTCGAGGTACTCGGCCTGGTGGTACGAGGGCGTGACGATCGTGATCTTCGGCAGCGGCGGGCGCTTCGCGGAGATCGCAAGGGGTGAGGTCATCGTCGCGCGGGCTCATTGGTCGGGCGCGCGCGCAGGCTGCGTCACGCCGCTCGACGCGGGTGTAGCGGACCGTAGCGCGTCGATTCGTTGGGGGCGACGCCGATTGGCGCCGCAGCGTGCCGCGCCAGCGGCGTCAGGCTCGACCGTCACCGAGGACGAGGGCGCAGTTGTGCCCGCCGAAGCCGGCCGAGATCTTCAGCGCGTACCGAGCGCGAAGCGGTCGCGGCGCTCCCACGACGACGTCGATCGGACCGAGCTCGGGATCGAGCGTGTCGACGTTGATCGAGGGGTGCGCGACGCCGTCGCGGAGCGTGCACACTACAGTGATGGCCTCGACCGCGCCCGCGCCGCCGAGCAAGTGGCCGAGCATCGATTTCGTCGCCGACATCGGCACCGACGCGAGCCCGTCGCCGAAGAGCGCGCGCAGCGCCCGGATCTCCGCGGCGTCGCCCGCTACGGTCGAGGTCGCGTGCGGGTTCACGTAGCCGATGCGCTCGGGGCCGAGCCCGGCACGCTCGAGCGCCTGCCGGCACGCGAGCAGAATGCCGCGCCCGTCCTCGTGTGGCCGCGTGAGGTGCGCGCCGTCGCTGCTCATGCCGTAGCCGCACACCTCGGCGAGGATCTCGGCTCCGCGCGCCTCGGCGTGGTCCCGCGCCTCGAGCACGAGCGCCCCGGCGCCCTCGCCCATGACGAAGCCCTGCCGATCCGCGTCGAACGGACGGCTCGCCTTCGTGGGGTCGCCATCGCGTGAGCGTGCCAGCGCCCGCGCATTGCCGAACCCCGCGACGGTGTTGAGGCGCGTGGCGGCCTCGGCGCTGCCGACGATCATCAGATCCGCCAGGCCGGCTTCGATCATCAAGGCGCCGGTCGCGATGGCGTGCGTTCCGGTCGCGCAGGCGCTCGCGAGGTTGTAGCTCGGACCCATGAGCCCGTAGCGCATCGAGACGAGCGCCGTGCCGCTGTTGGGCATCACGCCCGGGATGAAGAACGGCGAGACGGCGCGCGGCCCGCGCTCGCGGCTCTTTTCGATCTGCTGCTCGAAGATGTCGACGGAGCCCTGCCCGGTCGACATGAGACAACCGAAGCGCGTGCGGTCGACCGGCGGCGCGAGCGCCGTAGCCGTGGCGCCGGGAACGTCCGCGCGGAAGAGCCCGCCGAACCCCGCCATGCTCATGGCCTCGGTCGCCGCCGCGAGCGTGAGCTGCGTGACGCGGCCGTAGATCTCGGTCTCTTTGCGCGAGAGGAGCCGCTCGCTCTCGAAGCCCTCGACCCTCGCTGCGACGTCGGAGCGAAGCGCGTCGGTCGGAAACTCGCGGATGAACGACACGCCGCTCTCGCCGGCGAGCAGCCGTCGCCACGTGGTCGCGACGTCGAGCCCGAGCGGTGTGACCGCCCCCATGCCAGTGACGACGGCGGCCCGTCCCTTCATCGCTGCGGACGCGCCTCGAGCGCAGCGCGCTGCGCGGAAAGCATCTCGTGGCGGCCGATGTTCAAGAACTTGAGCACCGGGAGGTAGATCTTGCGAATGAAGAGATCGCGGTCGACGCTGCCCTCCGAGCGCATCTTGAGGATCCGCTCGTCGTAGTCGGGCACGAGGTCGACGCCGGGCATCTTGAAATTGGCAAACACGAAGGCGAGGTCGGCGAGCGTGCCGGCGCGATCTTCCTCCAGCAGGGCCTCGGAGACGGCCTGATAGAAGCGCGTGTGCGCGATCTCGTCGCGAGCGATGTAGTCGTAGATCGAGAACAAGCACTCGTCGCCTTCGCGCTTCGCGTAGTCACGGTGCTTGCAGTAGATGACGAACGTCGCCTGCTCTTGAACGACTCCGTAGAGCGTCATCTGGCGCGCCGTCGTGAAGGGCGTCTCCCAGCGCTTCTCGGAGAGCGTGCGGTAGAGCTCGATCATCTGCGTGCGCGTCCGCTTGCCGGAGCGGACCAGGTACTCCCCGAGCGCCAGGGAGTGCTTGCTCTCTTCGTAGCCCCAGTTGGCCTGCCACCACGCGCGGCCGAACCAGTCGCGCACGACGTTGATGCCGCCCGCGACGTAGTCGGGCAGGTACATCTCGACCGAGGCGAACGTCTCCGCGCAGAGGGCGAGATCCTCGGGCGCGTCCGGGTTCACCTTGTCCCACGGAATGTCGTCGAAGACGCTCCAGCGCCGCTCGCGCTCGGCCTTCTCGAAAAACTCCATGTACGTGCGGTAGAGCCGCTCTTCGAGGTTCGTCGTCGGGTGGGCCATGGGTCAATCCTCGCTTCGGGGAGCTCGCGCGCCGCTCGTTCGTGCTCGCCGTTCGGCCGAGGCCGCTAGCGTCAGGCGAGTCGACGTTCAGCCGAGGGGGCTAGGCCTCAGACGAGCCGACGCTCGACGCGGCTGCAGAGGTCGCCGACCGTGACGATCTCGACCAGATCTTCGTCCGGGATCTGGATGCTGAGCTCGGTCTCCATCTCACCGACGATCTGCATCATCGAGAGGGAGTCGACGCCGAGGTCGGTGATGACGCTCGCGCGCGTGACGTCGTCGAAGCTGCGCTTGTCCACGCGCGCGGCGACGGTCTTGAACATGGGGAGGAGGTCGTGCTTGTCGGTCATTTCAATTCCTCACTAAGAAACTCGTGGTGCCGAGCTCAGGCATCCAGGCGCCGCAGCTCATACTGCGCGAGCGAGCTATAAAACTGGTCGAACGCGCGAACGCAAGTCGAGAGGTACCGGTCGTAGTCGTCGAAGACGTGGTCGCCCCACTCTTGGCGAATGCGCGCCTCGTGGAGGCGCATGCGGCGCAGCCACTCGGCCGTCGTGCGCTCGTAGTCGTGGCGGCGCTGCTTGACGGTGATGATTTCCCAGTAGGGGTTCACCGCTTGCACGATGTCTTCCAGGCGCGGATTCAGGCCGCCGGGAAAGATCACGTGCGTGCAGAAGTAGATGTCCTCGAGGTCCTTCTTGATGCGAGGGATCTTGTTGCGAAGGATCGTCTGCAGACCGAACCAGGCGCCCGGGTTCGTCACCTCGTGGCACTTCTTGAAATACGCGCGATAGATGTCGATCGCCTTGCCCTTGCGCGCCTCCTCGGGGGAGCAGAGGTGGTCCAACATGCAAATGGAAACGAGGGCGTCGAACTTCTCGGTCGTCTCCCATTTCATGAAGTCGGACTCGACGCACTCGACGCCGGGGAGCTTGCGGCGATTGACCTCTTCGGCCTGCGAGCTCGAGAGAGTGACGCCCACGGCGCGCTTCACGCTGCGCGACGTGGCGAGGTACTCGAGGCAGGCGCCCCAGCCGCACCCGATGTCGAGCACGCTCTTGTTCGCGGTGACCTTGGCGAAGTCGCTCAGGATGGAGAGTTTGTTGAGCTGCGCCGCCTCGAGCGACTGGTGCTCCGACTCGAACACGGCGCACGTATAGTTCATGCGCTCGTCCAGCCAGAGGCGGAAAAACTCGTTGGAGACGTCGTAGCTGACTTCGACCTCTTGCTTGTTGGATCCCATGAATCGCTCCTCGGTTACGAACGTGTACGAGTGGGTAAGGGCTCAGACCTGCGCCGGGTTCGAGGCCCGCGCCGCGGGGACGCTCTGGGCCAACGGCCGCTCGGTAAGCAGCTCGAGCTCGCCGCGCTCGAGGCGCGCTCGCGTGTCGCGGCGGCGCACCTTGCCGCTCGAGGTCTTCGGCAGCGTGTTGCGTTTGATGAGCACGACCTCGGCGACCGTGAGCCCGAGCTCGCCGCGAACGCGCTGCTTCACGCCGCTCGCGATCTCGCGCAGGGCTTTTCCGCTCGCCTTCTGTGCCTCGGCGACGACGACGCACTCTTCGCTGCCGTCGGCGCCGACGCGCGCAAAAGCGACGCATTGATCGGGGCGAATGCCCTGCACTTCGCTCGCGACGCGCTCGACGTCCTGGGGGTAGTAGTTCTTGCCGTGGACGATGATGAGGTCCTTCGCGCGCCCGCAGACGAAGAGCTCGCCGTCCGCGAGATAGCCGAGATCGCCCGTCCTGAGCCAGCCGCCGACGAAGCTCTCGCGCGTCGCGTCGGGCTGCTCGAAATACCCGCGCGTAATGCTCGGCCCGCGCGCCCAGATCTCACCGATGGCCCGCTCGCCGAGGGCGGTCCCGTCTTGCCCGCGAATGGCAAGCTCGTGCCCACCGAACGGCCGGCCGCAGCCGACGAGCTCGAGGCCCTCTCCCTCACGCTGCGGCGCCGCATGTCCGCGCTCCATCGCGCGCGGGTCGATACACTCGACGCGCATGGGGACGTCGAGCCTCGCGAAGGTCACCGCGAGCGTCGCCTCGGCAAGGCCGTAACAAGGCAAGAGCGCCGCGGCGCAGAGGCCGGAGCGAGCGAAGCGCTCGGTGAAGCGCCGGAGCGTGTCCGCGTGGATCGGCTCGGCGCCGCACCCCATCGCCTTCAGGCACGACAGGTCCCACGCGCGCGACTGCTCTTCGCTCACGGCCCGCGTCGCGAGCGCGTAGGCGAAATTCGGCGCGAAGGTGATCGTGCCGCGATAGCGGTGAATCGCGTCGAGCCAGGACGAGGGCCGCCGGATGAAGTTCATCGTCGGCAGGAACATCACCTCGACCTGCGCGAAGATCGGGGCAACGACGAAGCCGATGAGCCCCATGTCGTGATACAGCGGCAGCCAGCTCACGCCGCGGTCGCGCGACGTTGCGCGCAGCCCGTCGAACATGATCGCGTGCGCGTTGTGGGCGAGGTTCGCGTGCGTGACCATGACGCCCTTGGGCATGGTCGTGCTGCCGGACGTGAACTGGAAAAACGCGAGGTCGTCGAGCGCGACGTCGCACGGCGGCACCGGCCGAAGCTCTGGCTCGCCCTCGAGCTCGGCGTCGAGAATGAGCTTCACGTCGTTGCAGCCCGCGGCTAGGACGAGGTGTTGCTTGAGCATCGGCTCGAGCCCGGGCGTGGTCACGAGCGCCTTCGCCCCCGAGGCCCTCAAGATGTGGCGCACGGTCTCGCCATACGCATCCATCTTCGCGAGCGTGAGCGGCGGGTACATCGGCACCGGCACGAGGCCGCCGGTGAGCGCGCCCATGAACGCGAGCACGAACGCATCGGGCTCGGGCACGATGAGCGCCACCCGATCGCCCTTCCTCAGGCCGAGCTCGTGGAAGCGGTGCGCCCGCTGGCAGGCGAAGCGCCACAGGTCCGGGTACGAGATCCGTCGCTCGGAACCGTCGAGGCGCACGAAGGTGTGTGCGTGCTCGGTGTAGACCGCGTTGTCTCGAAGAACTTCGACGAAAGATCGCATCGGGCCTCCCGTGCCGCCGTGGCAGGCGGCCGGATAACACTGCGGGCGTCCTCTAGGCGAATTTTGGGCCAACGGGAATAGCGGCGATCAATCCAGAATAATTTCAATCATGTAGAGTAGAAACGCCGTTCGCGTGTCGAAAATTCGACACACCTGTGTGACCAAACTTCGACAGGTGCCGCGGCCGCCAACGCAGGTGCGCTCAAGCGGCCGGCGGCGCGGGGATCGGCGGGAGCGCCCCGTTCGAAGAGCGGCGCGCGGCTCGCGGCAGGTGCGCTCAATCGGCCGGCGGCGCGGGGATCGGCGGGAGCTCCTCGGCCGCGTAGCTGCGCGCGAGGCTGCTGCCGACGCCGGCACCGCTCGGGCTCGGCCCGAGGTAGACCTGCTCGGCCGTGAAGCTGCCTGAACCGCGGAGGACTCCCTCGTCATCCCGCGTCCACGCGGACTGGAGGTTGATGGCCTTCACGGTGATCGGCGGGCTCTGTACGACGACGTCGACCGGGAGGTTGCCGAACGAGTAGCCGCCGCCCTCGCTGTCGGTGACGCAGCCACGCACCGTGAAGCTATAGCCGGTAGGCGGCTCGAAGTTGGCAGAGAAGTCGACGTACCCGTCCGCCCCGCTCGTCTTCTCGGAGGGGGGGACGCACGCGGGCTCGGGATAGGTTCGGCACGCCTCGGTATCCTTGCAGGAGAGTCCGAGCGTCGAGCAATCGAGCGCGGGGTTGCGATCGCCGTTCGTGAACTGGCCGACGAAGTCTCCGGAGTCGGGATCGACACGGATGTCGGCGAGGAGCTGGATTTGCGCCGAGACCGGCTTGTCGACGTCGACCAGAAAGAAGTACGTGCCGCGCTCGGGAAAGGTGGTGGGCTTGACCTGGTCGCCGCAGCTGAAGGCGAAGCCGAACTTGATGATCTGGCGTACCTTCCAGGCGCGGCCGGCGTCGTCGGCGAGGCCCGAGTCTACGACGAGCGCGAGCTGCGGGCCCACGGGCATCGTCTTCGACAAGGTGGCCGTGAAGACGCGCCTCGCTTCGTCGAGCTGCCCGAGTCCGCCCTCTTCGGTTTCGGGGTCCGAGCGGAAGAGCACGTCGAGCTCGGTCGCGGCATCCTCGTCCTGGTCGAACAGCCGGCCCTCGCCGTCGGTCTCGTATACGACGAGCTTGAACGCGAGCGACTCCGGCTTGATGGGCTCGCTGAAGGTGACCGTGAACGGGGCCGTCGGGTCCGGGAGCTGCCCCTCTACGAGGCCTTCGATCGCGACCGCCGGCGGCGCGTCGAAGGGGTCGCAGCCGGCGAGGGACAAGGCCGTGGCGAGGATGCAGGCACCGAGCGATGCTCCACGATGGGCGCCCCGCGTCGACGAGGCAAATGGGTAAGTGAAGATCATGGGCAGTCTCCGAAGCGGGCAGTGGGACGAGCTCGTAGGCAGTCAGCGAAGAGCAACTCGGCAGAACACATTGCTCAGTAGTAGAACGTCGTGCGGCCCTGAAGGAGGAAGCTGTTCACGGCGTCACCGTTCGCGTCCTCTAGCGCGTCTCCGGGGAAGAAGACGGCGCCTTCGACGTCGAGCGCGAAGTGGTCGGCGAAGCGCCACTGGGCGCGACCGTCGAGCTCCACGCCGTAGAAGCTGCCGGGCTTGCCGCCGACGAAGTTCACGAGGTCGTCGTCGATGACAGCGCCGTCGCGCGCCTGGAGGCACGCGACCGGATCGACCACGGGGGCGGGCGCCCACGCGACGAGGACGCCGCCGCGGAGGAGCACCGACTCGTGCGGCCGCACGTCGACCTGAGGAAAGACGGCGAAGGCGTCGGTGAAGGCGCCCATCGTGTCGACGCGCTCGGACGGAAACTTCGTCGCGCCGAGGCGCCTTGTAATCTCGGTGCCCGCGGACGACGCGCGCGCCGACTGCAGGCGCAGCACGTGCTCGAACATCAAGAGGCCGACGTTGTTGTCCTCGGCCCAACGAAACTGGGTGAGCGGCGTGCTGGCCTGTGGGTCGCCGTCGCCGGATGCATAGTCCGTCTCGAGGTAGAGGCTGAAGAGCGGCTGGTCGAAGCGTACGACCGCGCGCGCTCCGATTTGCCGGATCTCTTGCGCGACGACCGGATCGTTGTTGATGACCGCGTACGCATCGCTCACCTCCATCGTCTCGCCGAAGTTTCCCGCGACGTCGAGGCCGGCGCGCACCGGTCCGAACGTCGCCCAGACCTTTCCGCCCACCGTGTGAATGAGCGTCTCGTAGCTGGCATTGAAGCGATGTGCGTAGAAGCTCATGACCTCGAGGTCCGTTGCGACGCCGAGCTCCGGCAACGAAAAGAGCACCGCCGCCGCGACCTGATTGACGTCGTCGTCGTAGAGGATCGGACTGTCGGTCACGTAGCGGTCGTACATCGCCGCGACGCGCAGCCCCTCGTCCTCGCGCAGGTTGCGCTCGCTCTTCTCCTTGAACGCCTCGGCGGGCTTGGTCGCGAAGAGCACGCGGTCGACGCTGTCGCCGGCATAGGCGATGCCGAACCGGTTCTTGCGGCCGTCGCCGTCGGTGTTCTGCACGCCGAGGCCGATCCCCACTGCTTGGCGTCCGACGCGGAGCACGCCAATCGGCGTATTGACCTGTCCGAAGAGGCGGCGCACCGAGATCGCGTCGGCCTCGCAGAGCCCGAAGCCGTAGCCGCTCGGGGAGAGCGGGTCGCCGCCCTCGCGCAAGCGTATGCAAGGCTTGACGACGTTCGGATCGCGCGTCGATACCTGGAGCCCGCCGTTCGATGAGGGGTCGCCGCCGAACGTCCCGTTGTCGCCGAAGAGAACGCCATCGAGGACGTCGAGCGAGGCGGTGAGCTTGACCTTCTCTTCGAAGTCGATGGTCCCACCGAAGCGCCCGCGGTGCTCGATGACTGCGTAGTTGCGCTGCGACTCCGTGTTCAGCGAGATGGGATCGACGTAGGTCGCCTGCGCGCGGTACTCCGCGTCGGCGACGACGCCCACGGCGCCGACCTCGTGGCGAACACCCGGCTTCTCCGGATCGGGGTCGGCCCATGGCTCGACCGCACGCGCCGGCGCCGTGAGGAGAAAGACTGAGATGGGTAAAGCTCTGCGCACGGCCCGACCCTACTTCCGATCGGGCTCGACCGCACCATGCCGTAGCCGAAGCTCTCTGCGACGTGCGGCGAGCTCGAGCCTCTGGTCGCGGCGCACCACCGCCTCGTCCCAGCGGAGCCGCTCTTCGGCGGTCTCGGCCACGAGGCGCGGGACGGCCGAGGGGCGCCCCTGTTCGTCGAGCGCGACGAACGTGAGGTAGGCGCTGACGGCGTGCGTGCGTGCGCCGGTGAGCATGTCCTCGGCCTCGACGCGGACGCCAATCTCCATCGAGCTCTTGCCGACGTAGTTGACGAGAGCGCGCAAATTGACGAGCTGCCCCGCGCGAATGGGCGCCAGGAAATCGAGCTGGTCCATCGACGCGGTCACCACGGCGCGGCGACTGTGACGCTGCGCCGAGAGCGCCGCGCAGACGTCGATCCAGCCCATCACGGTGCCGCCAAACGCCGTGCCGTGCGCGTTCGTGTGCTGCGGCATGACGATCTGATTCATCTCGACCGCGGTGTCCGAAGGGCGCCTCGCCGACGCGTCGGGCAGCGGGCTCTTCGTCGGGAGCGCGCTCATTGGGGCGACTCGACCGGAGCGCACGTCGACACGCCCGCACCGACGATTCGCATCCCGGTGTCGGGGATGTACGCGGTATCGACCGTGCCGTCGGAGGGGCGATAGCGATTCACGCGCGAGTTCGTGAAGCTCGCGGTGTAGAGATAAAAATCCCCGCCCCAGAACGAGAAGGCATACGCGTTCGGCACCTCGACCGTCGGCAAGGGGACGTTGCTCAGCGCGCCGGCGTTGGTTTTTCCGAGCTCCGCGACGACGACCGGTGACGTCGTAAAGAAGCCGAAAAGGCGCGCGTCTCCGGTGCCCGTGAGCTCCGCGGACTTGCCCGTGAGGCCTCCGGTGAAATTGCCTACCGGCTCGAGGACCTTGCCGTTGATGCGGCCAAGCTGCCCCGATGCGATGCCGGCGACGAAGAGCGTCTCGGCGTCGGTGTCCACTGCGTCGCTCGAGAATCCCATTCCCAAGCGAGCCCAGGCGCCCGGGAGCTGCACGGCCGGCGCCGACTCGCAGGAGAGGTTCGCCAGATCGACGCGGAAGATCGCGCCTTGGAGATCGAACCCGTCGACGTAGTTGACCCACGCGACCGCGTCGCGCGAGACCGCCATCGAGTTCGGGAGCAGCCGAGTCGGGCAGCTCAGGTTCCCGAGCTTCGTGAGCTTCTTGTCCAATGGCGCGAAGCTGTAGATCTCGTTCGCGTCGGTGAGCAGGTAGACGAGCTTCGCGGCCTCGCTGCAATCGCTCGGGGTGCCGCTCGCGGTGCTCGTTCCGCCGCCGACTCCGGCCGTCAACGAGACGTCGCCACCGGCCCCCGTGTCGCCGCCGCCGACGTCGCCACTCCCCGTCGTCGAGGTTCCCGGCGGATCGTCGAAGTTGCTGCGCCGCGCTGCGGAGCACGCGACGCCGAAGAGGAGGAACGCGCCAGCCAGTCGTCGGTTCATGCGGGTTGTACCTGGCCCGCATCCTACGTGCTGCGCCGGCCGACAAGAAGGGGCGTCATCAAGCGCGGCCGAGACGACAGCGGCCGAAACCGCTCTTCGAGTTGCCGACTTCAGCAGCCGGCCAGGAGGTCGCGAGCGAGCTCCGGCAAGCCGCCGAGCGCCTCGGCGACGCTCAGCGCCGCCTCCACGAACAGCAGCGTGAGCGAGATGCGTCCGGCGTGTCGCGTCGCGATCACCTGAAATCCTGGGGGCACGAGCACGGCGGGGACGGTGAAGGCATCCGTGACCGGGCGGCCGCCGAAGGTCGCGAGCTCGAGCGCTCCCGGGTTCGAGAACACGAACGAGCCGCGCTCGCCGCCGAAGGGGCGGCGCATCCCGTAGCTCTAGAGCGGAGCCGGGAGCCTTCGTGTGACCGAGAGCGCCGCGACCATCGCGACGTCGAGCTTCTCGCGCACGAGGTCCCGCCGCTGGGCGGCGAGGCTCTCCACGGCGCGGCGCTCGTCGAACAGCGCGTCGCGGTCGAGCTCGAGCATCATCATCGACAGGTTGTTGCCGAACATGCGCGCACGCTCGACCTTGGAATCGAGCGATACCGGGACGTGAACGAGGTAGTGGATCGGGCAGAGCGACCGCCGCAAGAGCGCGCGATCGAGCATGCGCGCCGAGGCCCACAGGAGCACGCTCGTGTCCGAGAGGCTCGCGCGTTTTCGCAGCGACGCGGTGAACGCACGCGACTCCGACTCCGAGAGGCGCAGGCGCACGGCCCGCATCGCGCCCGGTTCGCGAGCCGCCGCCGGCCCGCACGCGCTTACGACCGGGCGGCGCGCCAGACGCATGACGTGCCGGAAATACCGGCTCGCGAACGCGTGGCGCTCGCGCATGCCCGCCGGGAGGAGCTCGTCGGAGGTCTTGGTGCGAAGCTCGCGAGCCGGAAGCGGTTCGTTGAGCGCCGCGCCGAGCGACGCGACGAGGCGGTTCGCGCCGTGCGCGTCGGTGAGCGGATGCAGCCACCGAAAGACAACGTGGTCGTGCCGCTTCCCGCGCAGTACGTGGAGCTGCCAGGTGGCCCTCGGCGGGAGCGGCTCGCCGATGAGCCCCACCGCAGCTTCGAGCAGCTCGGACTCGCCGTCGAGGTCGCTCGTGGTGACGAGCAGGCGCGACGCGCCGGGGGCTACCTGCTTCCACACCGGCGCGAGCGTACGGTCGAGCGACGGGTAGCGGCGCAGCTCGTCCATCCCATCGTCGAGCGCCCGCACGCGGCGGTCGAGCGCCTCGAGCTCGAGCCGACCGTCGAGCGCCAGGGCCAACGCGCAGTGGTTGCCCGAGAAGCCAGCGGCGCGGAGCTCTTCATGCCCGCGCAGGTGAAAGACGCCGACCGCACCGAGGGAAGTCACAGGGCCCGTGTGTGCGGTAGCACGGCCGGCGCTGCGGTTGGTCGTCTAGCGGCCGAGCGCCTCGGCGCGATTCACGATGCGCGGCGAGAGGAAGATGACGAGCTCGCTGCGCGAGTCGCTCGAGCGACGGCGCTGGAAGAGCACGCCGAGCACCGGGATGTCGCCGAGCACCGGCACCTGATCGAGGTTGCGACCGGTGTTGCGGGTGTAGATCCCGCCGATGACCGCCGTGTGACCGTCGCGAACGATGAGGTCCGTCTCGGCCTCGCGTCGCAGGATGGTCGGATCGCCACGCGCCGAGGTTTGGTTGAAGTCCGGCTCGTCGCGGTTGACGCGAACGTGCATCGAGACGCTGCCGTCCGCGGTGACGTGCGGAATGACGAGCAGCTGCAGACGAGCCTCCTGGAAGACCGTCTGCACGCCCTGCGCGCTCACCTGTGAGAACGGGATGAGTGTGCCCTGGTTGATGCGCGCCTCGTGGTTGTCGAGCGTGAGGATGCGCGGGCTCGACACGACGCGCAGCATGCCTGCGGTCTCCGCCGCCGAGAGGCGCACGCGCAGCGACACGGAGTTGTCGATGGAACCGAGCGTGAGGCCGAGCGCACCGCCGGCCCCGCTGCCGACGGTCGCGGGCAGGTTGACCGCGAAGTTCGGGGTCGGGATTTGCGGGTTGTTGGGCGAGAGACCGCCGGTCGGAGCCTGCTGGTCGTGGGCACCGCCGACCGCGCTGACGGCCGAGGGGAAGATGAGGCCCGTCTCGTTGCCGGTCGCCGGACCGAAGTTGAGATCGCCACCCCACTGGATACCTGCGTCACGCTGGAAGCGGCTCGTCGCCTCGACGATGCGAGCCTCGATGAGGACCTGCGGCGTCTGCGTATCGAGCGCGCGGACGAGCTCCTCGACGCGGTTGAGGTTGCCCGCGACGTCTTGCGCGATGAGCACGTTGGTGCGCGCGTCGACCGAGAGTGTGCCGCGCGGCGAGAGCATTTCCTTGGCGCGCTCCTGCATGTCGCCGGCGGTCGCGTAGGAGATGGGGATGAGGCGAACCTCGAGCGGCTCGAGCTGCAGTCGGTTCCTGAGCTCCGCGACCCGAATCTCGCGCTCCTTGGCGAGGTCGGCCTGCAGCGCGATGCGCACGATGTTGCCGCGGCGCTCTTGCCCGAGCTTCTTCGCGCGCAGGATCGTATCGAGGGCCTGATCCCACGGCACGTTCGTCATGCGAATCGTCACCGAGCCCTCGACGTTGTCGGCCGCGACGACGTTGATGTTGCCGACGTCGGCGAGAATGCGAAATACGTTGTGGATGTCGGCGTCCTTGAAATCGAGGTTGACGCGCTTGCCGGAGAACCGGGTGCTGTCGTCGACCTGCATCGGCGTCGTCGGCAAGAAGGCGCCGGCCTTGTCGGGCTCCGACTGCCACTCGCCGTCATCGCCTGCGGTGCCATCGGCCGAAGCTGCGCGACCGGCCGAGGCCGTGGCGCGGCTGGCTAGCGGCTCCGCAAACGGAACCAGCGCATCGGTGCCGAGGCTCTTCGTTCGGCGCGCGGCGAGGCCGTCGGCGCCGAGCCCCGTGACCGCGGAATCTGCCTTGCCCCGCTTGAACACGTAGTGAAGCGCGTTCTGGTACCGCACGACCGCGCCGGTCACGCCCTCGACGTGATCCACGTCGACGAGGATCTTGTCGCCGCGCACGTAGGTGGACAGCGCGCGGACGACGCCGCCGAGCGCTCCCGCGTCGAGCGTGCGCTCGAGCTCCTTGGGCAGGGTTGCGCCCGAGATCTCGAGGAGCGAGCGCGTCGTCGACCGCTGCGTCGTCGCGTAGGTCGCGGCGCCCGCCACGTCGACGATGACGCGGTCTTGCCGCTCGCCACGGTCGAAGCGTACGTCGGCGATCGTCGCGAGCGATGCCTTGCTGGCCTTGCCCGTCGCGGCCGGCGCTTCGACCAGCGGGTCCTTCATCGGTGCGGTCTTGTCGGCCTCCCGCAAGACGATGCGTAGCCCGTCGGCCGCCGCCACGATGCGATATTCGGCGAACTTCTCGAGCTGGATGAGCACGCGCGTCGTGCTCGCACCCTCTTGCTCGAAGGCCTGGGTCATCACGCCGCCGACGACACCGCTGCCGTCGGTGATTGCCGTCTTCGCGGCGGCCACGACCGCGTCACGCAGGTCGATCACCATGCGCTTGCCGCCCTGGGTCACCCGCGCGGAGTAGCTCGGCTCGCCATCGGTGCGGATGCTGACCTCGCTTCCGCCTCCCGGCGCAAGGAGTAGCTCGACTGACGTAACGCGCCTGAGTGGCACCTTCGCAGTCGAGCTCTTGCTCGCCGTAACCACCAAGGCAATGGCCAAGAGCATCGTCATCAAGCGCACGACGCCAGGCGCACTTCGCGTCATTCCTACGGCATGGACACTCATACGAGTGCCACGGTACCGAGTGTGTCGCAGATGGCCTAAATAGTGACGCGAGAAACTGTCACGAGCCGCCACGCGACTCGCCCGCCTCGTAGAGCGGCACGACGCGCGTCGTCGGCGGGATCTCCGGATGCGACACGTCCTCGCGCACGAAGACGATGTCGGTCGGCCGGATGCGATCGACTCGCCAGTTGATCGCGATCTCTTGTGCGTCGGTGCCGCCGGTGCTCACGAACTCCGCACGACCGACGAAGTCGCCGGTGTACACGACCCAGCCGAAACCGGTCGCGTCGTCGAGCAACGCCCGTCCCTTCGCTCCGGAGATGAGCCCGACGAGCTTGAGCTCGTCCAGCGAGTACTGCGCGGCCTTCACCTTGCGCTGGTTGACGGCCAAGATGTCGTCCGTCGGCTTTTTGAAGAGGCTCGTGTAGTCGCGGAACGGGTCGCGCGCCTCGTCCGACTCCACGAAGTCCGCCTCGATGAACTGAGCCCCGCTTTGGGCCTCTTCTTGTGACTTTTCTTCGGCTGCCGCGGCCGACGCGCTCGCGGCGGGGGCTCTCTCACCGAGGGACGGATCGACGGTCCCGCCTTCGCACCCGAAGGCGCCCGCGGCGAGGAGGGTCATGAACACGAGCGGTCGCTTCATTTGCCGGCGCCTCCGTGGCGATCCTTCTGCCCGCCTTCCGCGCCCGCCGCTCGGGAACGAAACGCGGTGGCCAGACACGTAACCTCGACGAGGACGCTCTCGCTCTGGGTGTTGCCCGCCTTCGCGGCGCCCGCGTCCTGGTGCACGGTGAGCTGAATGTTCTCCATGTTGATGATGCGGTCGACTTGGCCGATCCCGTAGAAGAACTTGGCGATTTGGTGGAATTTACCGACGAGCTTCAGCTCCATCGGCAGCTTCGCGTAAAACTGCTCGGCGACCTCGTCTTTCGGCTTCCAGCTCGCGAGCGTAACGCCGGAAATCGTGGCCACGCTCTGCAGCGTCGAAAGGAACGTCGGCATCTCGGCCTCGTCCGGAAGCATCTTCTTTTGCTTTCGAGCGAGGGCCTCGTGGCGCGCCTTCTTCGCGAGGTCCTTGTTGTATTCACGCTTCGCGGCCTCGGCCTCATCGAGGCGTGCCCGCTGCTCGGCGAATTCTTGGGTCTTCTGATCGATACTCGTCGAGACCTCGCCGAAGAAGATCACGAAGTAGGCGGCCGCGGCCATGAGCATGAGCACGAAGCCGACGGTGACCTTGCCCGCGAGCGAGAGGCTGTCGAGGCCGCCGGTCGACTTGAGCTTGATCGGCGCAGCCATCAGTATTCAACCTTCACTTCCAACGCGAACTGAACGAGATCGACCTCGTCGTCGTTGGCGCTCTGAGCTCCTTCGCGCAGCTTCACGTCATTGAAGTACCGCGAGAGTCTCAGGCGCTGGGCAAACTCGTAGACATCGCCGCCGTCGCGGGCGTTGCCCTCAAGGACCACGGTTCGCTCATTTTCGTCGTATTTCGTCAGCCAGACGCGGCGGGCATCCCACCCTGCGTCGAAGACCGCGAGCGGGTTGTCCTGCTTCAGCTTGTCGAGCTTCGCCGCATCCGCTGTCGGGCCCTTGCCTTTCGTCAGAACGCGCGACAACTCGAGCAGCACGCTGGTCGGCCCCTTGCGCGCGCCCTGCAGCTTCGCGATGGCGCTCTCGCGAGCCTCGAACTCTTCGATGATTTTCTTGACGCGCGCGTGGTCTTTGACGAGCTCGTTGATCTCCGAGACCTGAGTCTGGAGCTTGCTGACCTCGGCCTGTAGCGCGGCGAGCTCTTCTTCTTTCGTCTGGTGAAAGAAGAAGAGGCCGATGACCTCGACGACGAAGACGCCGAGCACGACGAGCATCCAGGTCTGCCCGCCGTCGGCGGCGACACGACGCTCGGCGCCGTGGGGAAGTAGATTGACGCGAATCAAACCCGCTTCTCCTTCATCCGGCGCATGGCGAGCCCGAGTGCCACCGAGAGCTGCGATGCGCGCTGCCGGGCCAGCTCTTGATTGATGTCCTTCGAGTCGATGGGGATGCGCTCGAGCGGGGCAATCACCTCGGACGCGAGGCGCGACCTGCGCTCGACGGCACTGGCGAGCTGGGGCAGGTTCGCCGTCCCGCCCGTGAGATACACTTTCGAGATCCGGTCCTCACCGCTCGTCGCGAGGAAGAAGTCGAGCGACCGCTGAATCTCCCCCGCGATCGAGTCGCACACGGTCTCGATGACCTGAAATACCTTCGCCGGGAGCGTGCTCGCGGCGAGCGGCTGCGCCGCGGCGCATTTCATCTCTTCGGCCTGCTCGAAGGGGACGCCGACCTGCTTCACGATTTGCTCGGTGAGGTAGGTGCCGCCGTTCGCCACGTCGCGCGTGAACGCGCTGCTGCCACGGGACACGATGTTGATGGACGCCTGCGTCGCCCCGACGTTGACGATGGCGAACGTCTGCTCGGGGGGGAGGCCGCGCGTGTATTCGAAGAGGTTCTGAATGGTGAACGCGTCGATGTCGACGACGAGCGGGCGGAGCTTGGCCTGACGCGCAATCTGGACGAAATCGTTGATTTCATCGCGCTTTGCGGCGACGAGAAGTAGGTCCATCTGCCCGGCCTCGGGGCGGCGCCGAAGGATCTCGTAGTCGACGTTGACGTCCTTGATATCGAAGGGAATGTGGTTCTCGGCCTCCCACTGGATCTGCTCGTCGAGCTCGGCGATCGTCATGATGGGGACCGTGATCTTGCGGCTGATCACGGACTGGCCGCTCACGCTCAGCGCCACGTCGCGCTGCGAAATCTTGTTGTCGGTGAAGGCTCGCTGGAGCGCCTCGATCACCGCCTGTGAGTTCATCACGTGACGATCGACGATCGTCTGTGGCTCGAGCGGGCAGTACCCAAATTTTGCCAGTGCGAAGCCCGAGCGGGCTTCCTTGAGCTGGCAAATCTTGATGGACGTTGCCCCGATGTCCACGCCGACGAGCGGCTTCCCTTCACTCATGGCGAAGCGCCTCCTCGCGCGACGGGACTGGCATGGAGGTGGTTTCAGGCATGGGCATGGCGAGCGGATGGAACACGGGCGTGCTCGACGCGAAGCTTCGCACCCCTCGTGGGTCCCGGGCAAAAGTCCGCTTTACGCACGCGACGCGAAGCTCGACCCTCGAGTCTCTCGGCCTGCAGCTGTCCATGGTTTTTTCGGCTCGCTCGTCGAACTTGCCCATGCCAAGCCCGACCGTAGCGCGCGACGATGTCCGGTGCTTCGCGGCGCGCTGGCTCCGGGCTGCCGCGCTCGCCCTCGTGTTCATGTTGGCGGCCGCGGCGTCGAGCAAGAGGGCGGAGGCCGCGACGACCGCGAGCGAGTTCACCCACGTCGTCGAGCGGGGCCAGTACTTGAGCCTCATCGCGAAGCGCTACCACACGAGCGCCGACGCGATCCGGCGGCGGAACGCGCTCAAGAAGGGCGATGCGATCAGACCGGGCACGACGCTGTTCATCGTCGAGACGACCGAGCACCGCGCCTGGCGTGAGCATCAAGACCGCAAGCTCGGGAAGTCGCACGCCGACGGGCGCCCGCCCGCGACGACTGAACCGACACCGCGCCCGCGACAGGCACGAGGTCAAGAGGCGCTTCGCTCGCGCGAAGGGAAGGACAGCTCGCGCGAAGGGAAGCGGAGCGCCAGCGGAGCCGGGAGCCTTGCCACGAACACGGAGCGCTACGCGCGGAAGCCGGCCCGGCGCGGACAGGTGACCGTCGCTCGGCAGGCGGAGGTGTTCCGCGGACAGCTCGTCGGAAAAAATGGGCAGCTGGTTCAAAAAGCGGCGGAGAAGCTCGACTGGCTGCTGCGTTCGGTGAAAGACGACGAGCCGCGAAAGATCGATCGTCGCCTGCTCAAGTTGCTCGCCGAGATGAGCGACCATTTCGGCGGCCGGCGCGTCGAGATCGTGAGCGGCTTCCGCCCATATTCGCCGAAGCAGTTCACGCGCAACTCGCGCCACAACCACGGCCAGGCGATCGATCTACGCATCGTGGGCGTGCCGAACATTGCGCTCTACGAGCACTGCGTCACGTTCGACCACGTCGGCTGCGGCTACTATCCGAACAGCCACTTCATCCACATGGATGTGCGCGACCTCAAGACGCGCTGGGTGGACTACTCGCGGCCGGGTCAAGCGCCGATTTATGCGCGCGGGGCTGCGCGGGATAGAGCGGTGGCCGCCGCGCGCGAGGGGGACAAGAAGCGCGTCGCCGAACCGCCGCCTGCTGCGAGCCAGCCGCCGAGCACGCCTCCTGCCGCCAAGCTCACGCCGAACGACGCCGGAGACGGCGAGCGAGACGACGACTTCGAGCTCGACGAATAGCGCCTCGGTTCATTGGAATCGAGGTCCGCGCAATGCGATTGGCGTTGGCTCAGAGATCCGCGTAGGGATCGTCGCTCGTCGACTTGGGCTTCGGGGGCGGGCGCGGCAAGTTGACGGGCTTGGGCGCGGACGTCGCGGACGGGAGGGCCGTCGGCGCGGTATCGAAGTTGTAGTCGCGCTGCTTGCCGGCGTTGATGTCGGCCGGCTCATCACCGCCGCCGCGCCGCTTCAGCGCAAGCGCCGCGATGGCCCCGACGAGCACGATCGCCACGACGCCGAGGAGGACCGTGACGGCGCTGCGCGAAGCAGCTTGGCTCGGCGGTGATGGCGGCAGGGGCGCGGCCGACGAGGGCTTGGTCATGCTCGGCAGCTCGACGGCGGCGGAGGGCAGCGCTTCGGCGGCGACGCGGGTTTGGTGCCAGGGGCTGTTCGTCGATGCGAGCGGATGCTCGGTGCTCGACGCGGGCGGCGCACTCGACGCAGCCGGCGCAGGTGCGAGCGGCGCGACGTGCGAGTAGGACGGCGCCTGCGTGCCGGGGTTGGCGCTCGGTGGATTGGCCGGCGGGATCACCGAGAGCGCGCGCGTCCAGGGACTGTTGGAGGACTCCGGTGGCGCGCAAATGCCTGCCGCCGGTTGGAACGCCGCAGCAGCAGCGGAGGCGAACGGAGCGCCGCTCGCGGACGCCCGCGTCGACGGCGGTGGCTCGAGCGCGGTGAGGAATGTGGCGAGTGGCTGCAGAACGCCGGGGCTCGCGAGCTGCGCCGGAGGCCGACGTCGCGCGCGACCGATCCCCCACGCCACACGGGAGTGATGCTGAGCCGGCAGCGCGGTGGCGCCGCCTGCGTGCGTGGACGCAGCGCGCGGCGCGAACGGAAGCGCAGCCGCCGTTGACACCGGAGGCATATGCTCCGGGGTATCGCCGGTCGCGACGTACGCGGCGGACGGGTCGTAGGCCATGCCGGCGGCGGCGTGCGGCGCGGCGACGAAGGGCAACGCCCCACCAGCGGGCGGCACGCCGGGCGGCATCGCGCGCGGCATGGTGGGCGCCATCCGGCGGTTGGGAGCGACCACGACCTTGGCCGACTCTTGAGCCGGCGCCGGCCGGGCGAGCGGCGGCGACAGCGACACGAACGCGCGGGCTTCGTCAGCGCCCACGCTCCCGGTCGGAACGCCCCCGTGGGGGGCTCTGCCCTGCGGCGCGTCTGCCATGGCCGTCAGCAGGCGGCAGCTTACCAGAACGTGTTTCGCGAGGTGACGAAACATCGAGGTCCCCGCAACGCGTGCGCTCACGGCGCGGCATCGGGTGAGCTGCTATGGTCGGGTCCACCATGAGCGACGGACCGCCCCCGAATACGGCAGCTCGAGCGGCGCCTAGCGCTGAAGGGGATCGCGTGCTGCGCGCGATCACCGACGACGACAACTTCCGCGTCATCGTCGCGGTGACGACGCGCACGGTCAAAGGCGCGCTCGAGGCGCAAGAGCCCTCCGGCAACGCGGCGCGCCACTTCTGCGATCTCGTGACCGGAGCCGTGCTCATTCGCGAGACGATGTCGCCCGCCTATCGCGTCCAGGCGATCCTGAAGGGCGCTGGCGGCGCGGGCATGCTCGTCGCCGACGCCCACCCGAACGGCCTCACGCGCGGGCTCGTTCAGCTCGGCAAGGGCGGTGACCTCGAGCTCGGGCACGGCAGCACACTGCAAGTGATGCGCAGCGGCCCCTCGGGAAAGACGTTTCGAAGCGTCGTCGAGCCGCCGACGAACGGAGCGGTGGCCGAGGCGTTGATGGCGTACTTGCAACACTCCGAGCAGGTCGTCAGCGTCATCGCGATGGGTACGCACGTCACCGATCGCGGCGTCGAGCACGCGGGCGGGTACGTCGTGCAGCTCGTGCCGGGCGCGTCGCGCGGCCCATTGATGATCATGACCGAGCGGCTCGCGGCGATGCCGTCGATCGGCGAATTGCTCGCAGATAGGCGCGGGGATGCGCTCGCCTTGCTCGATGAGCTGCTCTACGGGATGCCTTATGCACAGCTCGACGACACGAGCGTGCGCTACGGCTGTACGTGCGACGAGCATGCCGTGCTCGCGACGCTCGCGACACTGCCGCGGAGCGACATCGCCGAGCTCGCGAGCGCCGAAGAGCCGCTCGAGCTCAGCTGCGACTATTGTCGGGAGGCGTACCGTGTTCCGCCAGCGCAGCTACGCGGCCTCTTGGCGACGAGCTGACACGCGCGCGGCGCGCGATTGGTTGGCCCGCAAGCGGAACGGGATAAGAATCGACCCATGCGATTTTGGTGCGCTGCGCTCGCGGCGCTCTCCGCTTGTGTGCCGACGACGACGTCGACGAGCGCGCCCGACGCGGAATACCGCAAGGGTGCAAGCGCGGCGGCGCCAACCCGCGCGTCGCATCCCAAGGACGGTGCCGATGACGCGTCGGCGGTCGCAGCCCGAGGCGACGAGGCCACGCCGCCATCTGCCACTCTAGCCCCGAGCCTGGCTACGCCTGCGGCCGGCGCCGTCGAGAGCGCGTCCACGCCGGAGCCGGGCGCCTTGCTCGCCAAGCTGCCGGCGGGCACCGTGGTACTGCACGTCGGCGACTCGATGGGGGACGCGCTAGGCGGCGAGCTGAAGCGCGAGCTCGAGGCGCGCGGCATTCGCAACATCGTCAGGTTCAAGGAGGCGACGTACATCCCTCAGTGGGCGAGCCGCTGGGACACGATGGGGTTCCGCAGTCTGCTCGCCGTTCACCAGCCGCAGCTCGTCATCATCACGCTCGGCGGCAACGAGCTCGCGATGCCCGATCCGAGCGTGCGCGCCGAGCCGATCCGCGAGATGGTGAAGGCGATCGGCGACCGCCCGTGCCTGTGGCTCGCGGCTCCGCTGTGGCCGAACGCGCCGAACACCGGGTTGCTCGACGTCATCCGAGCGAACTGCGCGCCCTGCACGTACGTCGACACGAACGCGCTCGTCGGGCGGATGAAGACGCTCGGCGACAAGGTGCACCCAACGCTACCCGAGCGGAAGCGCTGGGCGAACGCGATGCTTCGCTGGATGGACCACAACCTCGAGGCGAGCGCGACCCGGCCGTGGACCTTTCGCCAGCCGAGTGAGCTGCCTCCTCCCGGCGTGCCGATCGAGAGCGCGGCGGCAGAGTGAGCTGCCGAGGCCCCGCCGAAACGCGAGCGGCATCGATGCCTTCTGACGCGCGGCGGTGAGCCGCCGGCGTGCGCGCGCCGGTCGCGGCGGGCGAGCCTACTTGCCGCCGAAGCCGAACCCGCTGCCGCCGTGATAGCTACCGCCGCCGCCGCAGCCATCGCACTCGTCCAGGGCGACAATGAGTATGACGAAAGCGATGAGGATCGCCCATGTGATCCAGGTGGAAGAGCCATCGCCGCCGGGGAGCTTGAACTTCCGCGGCGGCGGCGCGACGCCGAACGCGGCGAGCTCTTGCCGGTCGAACGGGACGCACCAGGAATAGTTGACCTCGCCGTCGCTCGACTCGCGGCTGATCTTGCCGCCCGGGCCCGTGAGCTCGGTGGCGTCCACTTCGTCGCCCGCCTCGACGCGCCAGTAGAACTCGCCCACGACGCAGTCGACGCTCGCGCCGACCATGTGCTTGAAGCTGTACGTCTTGCCGCGATAGAGCGCGCTCGAGCCCGCATCGACGACGTCGCCCGCTTCGATCGGCGTGACGAGCGACCACTCGCCATCTTCGTCGACGAGCCAGCAATAACCGGCCGCCGCGCCGCCCCAGAGGAGGTACTCGGTCCACGCCGTGACCTCGCCCTCGTCGGTGCACGACCGGCGCATGAACCCGCACACCGTGGTGCTCACGCCGCGCACGACGCCTTGCGCGCCGATCGGCAAGACCGGCGGAAACGGCGGGCGCGGCGACGGCCCGAGCGCGCGCAGAGCCCCCGCGGTCACGTCGCTCGCGGTGCCGCAGTATTGGCAAATGACGCGCTCGGCGGCCTGCGACAGGAGCGGCAGCGCAGCAGCGCACGTCGGGCAGTCGAGGGCCGTCGCCTGCGCGCCGGGCTGCTCGAGCGGCACGCCGGAGTCGGGCCGCAGCTCGGTCGGATCGAACCTCTTGCCGAGGAAGAGCACGGGCGGGGCCGAGCCGTCGCCGTAGTCGATGGTGCCGAAGCGGTCGCCCTGCGCGCTGATGTCCGCGTAGCGCGTGACGACGCCAGGGCGCGGCACTCCCGTCTGCGCGCCCTCGCCGCTCACGACGCGGCGCGCACCGACCTCTTGCACGACCCACGCTTCACCGCCGAGGTAGACGTGCGCGCCCGGACGGAGCTCGGCGGCACCTGGCAGGCGGTCGACCGCCGGAGTCTCGCGCGTCGCGTACCAGCGCCCCTGCGCATGAGCGAGCCACGCGTAGCTGCCGTCGTCCGGGAACGAGACGAGGATCTCTTGCCACGGGGCGCTCGCGCGCTCGGCGCGGTCCATCTGCACGCGGCCCTCGACCTCGAAGCGGCGTCCGCCCCAGAAGCCGCCGGTGCCGACGACGAGCGGCGACGGAAGCTCGAGCAGCTCCGCCATGCGGCCGCTCACGTACAAGCCGCGATCGGTGCGCGCGACGACGGCGCGGCAATACGCGCACACCTGCGCTTGCGCGTTACCGAACTTGAAGACGATCGGCGCGCCGCAGCTCGGACACGGAGCCTGCCGATCGAGCGTCACGTCGCGGCATGGTAGTGTGCGGGCCCGATGATCCGCCACCCTATTCGCCAGCGTGGCAACGACGTGCTCGCCACTCACCCATGCGGGTGCGCCGCGCGGAGGCGTGCGCCGCACGCAGAGCTCGCCGTGGTGGCTCTGCTGCCGGCGTGACGATGAGCGACCGCCGCTTCGTGTCGCCGACGCTGCTCGCCTGCGTCGTCGTGATCGCGACGAGCGGCATCGTCTACGAGCTCGTGGCCGGCACGCTCGCGAGCTACGTCCTCGGGGACTCCGTCGCGCAGTTCAGCTTCGTCATCGGGCTCTACCTCTTCGCGATGGGGATCGGCTCGTACTTGTCGAAGTTCATCGAGCACGCGCTGCTCGAGCGCTTCGTCGAGATCGAGCTCGCACTCGCGATAGTCGGCGGCTTCAGCGCCCCGATCCTCTTTCTCATGTACACGGCGAGCGGGGCATTTCGCGCGACGCTCTACCTCGTCGTGCTCGTCATCGGCGCGCTCGTCGGCGTCGAGATCCCGCTCTTGATCCGGCTGCTGCAGTTCCGCCTCGATCTGAAGGAGCTCGTCGCGCGGGTGCTCGCGCTCGACTATGTGGGTGCCCTCTTCGCGAGCTTGCTGTTCCCGCTCTTGCTCGTGCCGCGCCTCGGGCTCCAGCGCACGAGCATGGCCTTCGGCATCCTGAACGCGCTCGTCGCCCTCGCCTCGACCTTCTTGTTGCCGACCGCGCACGAGAAAAAATGGCGCCTGCGGTTCTCGTGCGCCGTGACCGTGGCGGCGCTCTCGCTCGGCATGGTGATGTTCGAGCGCTTCGCGCTGCGGGGCGAGGCGACGTTCTTGGGCGCGCCGATCGCCTACGCGACGCAATCGCACTACCAGCGGATCGTGCTCACGCGGTCGCCGCGCACGACAAGGCTGTTCTTGAACGGCAACCTGCAGTTCAGCTCCGACGACGAGCACCGCTACCACGAAGTGCTGGTTCACCCCGCGGTCGCCGCGCTCGGCCGCGAGCCCAAGAGCGTGCTCATCCTCGGCGGCGGCGATGGGCTCGGGGCGCGCGAGGTGCTGCGCTACCCGAACGTCGAGCGCATCGTGCTCGTCGACCTCGATCCCGAGGTGACGAAGATCTTTCGCGAGGTGCCGGTCGCGCGCGAGCTCAACCGAGACTCGCTCCACGACGCGCGCGTCACCATCAAGAACGAGGACGCCTTCGGGTTCCTCGAGACGTGCACGGACTCGTTCGATCTCGCGGTCGTGGATTTTCCGGACCCGGGAAATTACGCGGTCGGCAAGCTCTACACGCTGTCCTTCTATGAGCGGCTGCGCGAGCGCGTCGGCCCGCGCGGGGTCGCGATCGTGCAGGCGACCTCGCCGTATTTTGCGCGCGAGTCGTTCTGGACCATCGCCGCGACGATCGAAGCCGCCGGCTTTCGCACCCTCCCCTTGCACGTGCACGTCCCGAGCTTCGGCGAGTGGGGCTTCGTCCTCGCAGGCGGCGAGGGCATGGGCGCGCCGCGAGCGCTCGCGCTGCCCCGGGAGACGCTGCGTTTCCTCTCCGACGATGGCCTGCCGGGCCTCTTTCTCTTTCCTCGCGACATGGCGCCGATGCCCGCGAGCGTGAATCGGCTCAACGATCAGAAGCTCGTGTCGATCTACACCTCGGAGTGGGCCGATTGGCAGCGCTGAGCCGGCGCCAGATGCTCTCGGCGCTCGGCCTCGGCTGGCTCGTCGACGCGTCGCTCCCGGCACGGCGCACCCTCGAAGGCGCGGTCGTCGGCGCCGATCTGCGCCTCGGGCACGCGCTGCGCGACGGCGTAGACCGCGAGCTCCCCCGCGCGGCACCCGAGCGCGCGGAGGTCGTCATCGTGGGGAGCGGCGTGAGCGGTGCGAGCGCTGCCTGGCGTCTCGCGGCGAGCGGCGTGGGAGCCGAGCTGCTCGAGCTCGAGCCCTTCGCCGGCGGCACGAGCGCGTGGGGCGAGGACGGCGTCGTGGCGCACCCGTGGGGCGCGCACTACCTGCCGGTGCCCGAGCCGACCGCGCGTGCGCCGCTGCGGCTCCTCGCCGAGCTCGGCGTGCTCACCGGTTGGGATGCGGCGGGCCGCGCGCTCTACGACGAGACGCGCCTCTGCCACGCCCCGGAAGAGCGCTTGTTTCACCGCGGCCGTTGGCACCGCGGCCTCGAGTCCGGCGACGTGCTGAGCGCCGCCGAGAAGGACGAGCTGGCGCGCTTCCACGAGCGCATGAGCGTATTTTCCGGTGCCGTGGGCGCCGACGGCCGGCCCGCGTTCGCGATCCCGTGCGCCGAGAGCTCGCGCGACGCCGCGTGGCTCGCGCTCGACGAGCTGACGATGGACGCATGGCTCGCGCGCGAGGGGTTCACCACGAGCTACCTTCGCTGGTACGTCGAGTACGCGACGCGCGACGACTTCGGCGCCGACCTCACGGACGTGTCCGCCTGGGCTGCGCTCCACTACTTCGCGTCGCGCCGGCAGCGGACCGAGCAGACCCTGCGCGGAAGTCGCTACCTCGTGTGGCCCGAGGGCAACGGCCGCCTCGTTCGCCACATGCTCGAGCGCTCCGGGGCGCGCCGGCGGCACCGCCACGTGGTGCTCGGCGTCGAGGCGACGCGCACGGGGGTCGCGGTCGAGGCGCTCGACGCCACCGTTGGAGAGGCTCCGGTGCTGCGGCGCATCGAGGCCCGCGCGGCCATCCTCGCCGTGCCGGGGTTCATCGCGGCGCGCATCGCGAGAGGCGCACGCGGGCTCATCGCGCGACCCGCATCTCCGTGGCTCGTCGCCAACCTGCACGTCACCCGGCCGGTCGAAGCCGATCGCGCGTGGGACTCGGTCCTCTACGAGGCGCTCGGCCTCGGCTACGTCGACGCCGGTCACCAGCGCATGGGCCTGTCCGAGCAGACGGTGCTCACCTATTTTCGCGCTTACGGCGGCGCCGAAATGGCCGCGACTCGAGGACAGCTCGCGGCTCGGCGCTGGGGCGAGCTCGCGGCGGACGTGCTCGTCGACCTCGCCGCGGCGCACCCCGAGCTCGGCGAGCAGACCTCACGGCTCGACTGCATGGTTTGGGGCCACGCGATGCCGCGCCCGCGCCCCGGATTCCTTCGCGCGACGACGCAGCCGTTCGAGCCGGCGGTGCTCATCGCCGACCAGGTCGCCTGGGCCCACGTCGATCAGACCGGGCTCGCGCTCTTCGAAGAGGCGAACACCCACGGCGTGCGCGCCGCCGAAGCGGTGCTGGCGCAGCTCGGCGTCGCGGCGAGCGACTCCTGGATTTGACGACGAGGCACCACGGTCGCCCCCGATCCGGCGTGTGCCGCCGGCGCGCTACGAGGGCGTTCGCGGTTTCCCCAACTGCCGGTGCGCGCCGGGGGCCACGAGCGGCTGCGTCATGGCTGCAACGAACGCAGGCCCCTTCGAGCTAACATGACGGGTCGCCCACCCCGGGTCAGGAATCAGGAGCCAATCGCAGCCCCGTGCGCATCACCATCCGCTATCCCCTTGGCGCCGATCGCATGGTGCTCCGCACCTCCCTCGATTGGGACCGCGACGTGCTCCCAATTCAACAAGGTCCGGAGGCCGCCGTCTTCGACGTCGACTTCGAAGGCATCATTCTCACCTTCAAGCCGTGTCTGTTGCGCGGACACGGGTTTCATTGGTCGCGCGGAACCGACTACGTGGTGAGCCAGCACGACCCCGATCCCGAGGTCTGGCCATTCTTCTTCGCCGAGCAACAAGGCAGGGTGAGCGAGGTGATGCACTTCGAGCGCGACGGCCAGAGGCACGCCGTGCGCGCCTACCTGCCCCCCGGCTATGACGAGAACTCCCTCCGCACCTTCCCGGTCTTGTACATGCAGGACGGCCGCAACCTGTTCTTCCCAGAGGAGGCCTTCGGCGGCAACGAGTGGCAAGTCGACGAGACCATGGATCGGCTCGACCGAATGAACGCCGTGCGCAAGGTGATCGTCGTCGGCATCGCCCCGATCGACCGCATGAAGGACTACACGCTGCCAGGCTATGCCGCATATGCAGCGTTCGTCACCGGCACCATCAAGCCGGCCATCGACCGCGCCTACCGCACCCGCCGTGCCGCGGCAGACACCGTGGTGATGGGGTCTTCACTCGGCGGCGTCGTCTCGCTGTTTCTCGCCTGGCAGCATCCCGAGACGTTCGGCGGCGCCGCATGCCTCTCGAGCACCTTCGGCTACCAGGACGATCTCTTCCAGCGCATCGCCAGCGAGCCGCGCCGAGCGATCCGCATCTACCTCGACAGCGGCTGGCCGCGCGACAACTTCGACGCCACCAACGCCATGCGCGATCTGCTGGTCCGCCGCGGCTACCAGCTCGGTGTCGATGTGCTCCAGTTCAGCTTCCCCGACGGCCTCCACTCGGAAGGCTCTTGGGCCGGTCGCGTCCACGTCCCCTTCCAGTTCTTCTTCGGCCGAGCCTGGGCGGCCTCGCGTAGCTGACGCCATTGTGCCCGAGGCGCGCGCGCGTCAGGCGAGCAGCTCGGAGAGGGCGCCCTCTGCCACGCGGAGCGGCCCCTCTTGGCCGAAGTCGTCGAACGGCTCGCACGTCAGGTGCCCGAGCGTGTTCCAGAGGTTCGAGAGCTGCCGGTGGGCGTCGCCCGCGCCCTCGCCGGGGAACACGACCGTGCGGCCACCCGTCCGCAAGCCGAGCGCCGAGCCCCCGAGCAGCAGCATGGGAAACTCGCGCGCTTGGCTGTGATGCTGCTCGCCGTTGTCGCCCACATACACGATCGCGGTGTGGTCGAGCATCGTGCCCCCGTTGACGTCCGGGGTCGCGAGGAGCGTGCGGGCCATGGTCGCGACCTCGGCGACCTGACGACGCGTGACCTCGTGAATCGCATCGCGATACGCCGCGTTCGAGCCCGATCCGTGGTGCAGCGTGTGCCGATCGACGTCCACGATCCCCTCGTAGTCGACGTTGAAATCGCCGCCCGTGCCGCAGCCGACGACGCACACGTTCGTGAGGCCCGCCACGAGCGAGGCCGTCGCGAGGCGCACCTGGGCGGCGAAGCGTTCGAGCGCCTGCGAAGAGGCGTACCGCGGATCCTCCGAGGGCCCTGGCGGACGAGCCGCCGCGAGCGTCGGCGCAAGCTCGAGCATGCGCGCATGCCGCTTCGAGAGCTCGCCGAACGATGCGAGGTACGCCTCGACCTTCGCCCGCTCCGCGCCCGCGGCCGGCAGACGGGCGAGCGCAGCCTGGGCGTCGGCGGCTCCAAAATCGAGGAGATCTCCGCGACGCTCGAAGGCCAGCGCCGACTCCGCCGAAGCCACCGATCCGAACAAGAGCTCATACGCGGTCGTCGGATGCAACAGCAGGGGGGCGCTCTGACCCTTGCCGTAGGCGCACGTCCCGAAGTCGAGCGAACGGGCGAGGCTCGAGCCGACCCCGAGACGAACCGCATCGAAAGGTGCGGCTTTCCGGACCGAGTCGAGGCTCGCGAGACGGGCGTCGATCGTGGCGCCGCCCGCGACTCCCGCGACGGTTCGTGCGGAGCTGAGCGCTCCGTGCCCCGCGGAGTGCCCGCCGCCGACGATCTTCGACGAGAGCCCGAACACGACCGCGGCGTGCGACAGGAGCGAGGGGCCGCCGTCCGCGAGTGCCCCCAACGCGGGCGCCGTCTCGAGCCCTCCCTCCGCGATCAACGTCGAAGCGTGCCCGACGCGGTCGTACCACCAGCGAGCGTCCCCGATGGGTGCCGACGCGTGCGCGTCGATCGCGGCGCGCGCCGCCGTCGAGAGCATCGTGACGGGCTCGAAGCCGTTGCCTTCGATGACGAAGACGAATCGCCGCGGCGTATCTGACTCCGCGCTCGCGATGCGGGACGCGAGCGGCGCCAGGATGGCACCCCCGCAGCTCACTCCGGCGGCGCGCAAGATGTCGCGGCGCGTGGGCCTCCACCGTGGGTTCATCGGTCCTCCTGGGCGAGCGTCCGGAGCTGAAAGACGTCGCTGGCGGCGAGCGTCTCGACCATGCGAAAGAAAGAGCCGGTCGCGTCGAGCGACGCTTCCATCGCGGCGAGCGCGCATGCGTCGCCCTCTGTCTCGTTGCGGCCCATGAAGTACCGGAACGCGTGCCGAATGAAGCACCTCCGCGCGCTCCGCGAGTCGGCCAGCACCTCCGCGAAGTCGAGCGCGCTCGACACGTCGCCCTGCAGGCTCGACTCTGGAGCGAGCGTGATCGTGCTCGCTCCGCTCGGCGCGACGGGCGTGCCCATGGGGCCGTGATCGAACGCGCGAAGGAACCCAGCGTGGTTGTAGATCTCGAAGGGATAGCCGAGCGGGTTCATGAGCAGGTGGCACCCCATGCACGTCGCCGAATCGGGGTTCGTCGATGGGTCCTCGACGCTCGTGACCAAGCGCGCGCGAGCCGAGAGCGACGGGTCGCTCGGCACGAGCTTGGCCTCGACGGAGACCAGCTCGAGCCCCGGAACGGTCTCGCAGAAGAGGCGCTCGCGAATCCATCGACCGCGATGGACCGCGCTGGCATCGTCCTCGAAATTGCCTCCGTGCGCGGCGAGCCATGCCGGATGCGTGAGGACGCCTCGCCGCTGGTCGTCCGGGAGCTCGACCCAGCGCCCAGCGAGGCTCTCCTCGACGATCTCGACTCCGTAGACGCGGGCCGTCGTCGCCGTGTTCTTCGCGATCGAGGTGCCACAGAGGCCGTTCGGAGCGCACCCGTCCGGGGGCTGGCAGTCATCGTCGTTCGCGCACGGCGGCCCCTTCGTGTTGACGACGGTCGACGGAAGTCGCCACTGGCGCGTGGTCATCAGCGTGCGGAAGACGTCCTCGCCGAGCTGATGGCTCTCGACCACCGCGCGCGCGATGGTGTCGTCGAGCTGCTCCACGAGCGTCGACTCGTGGCCGTAGCGGCCACTCTGAAGGTTGCTAAACCCTGAGGTCGTGGCGCTCGCGGTATCGGGCGTGTCGTACTCGCTCGTGCCGCCGGGAGTGTCCTTGAAGGAGGAACTCGCGCCCTCGTAGTCGAGCCATTCCCGGAAGAACTGGAGCATCCCCTCCGCAATCCAGAAGTCACCGCGCGCAGGGTAATTGGCTTCGTTTTCCTCGTGATCGAGATCGGGCCGCGCCGCATCCTGTCCACCCTGGTAGATGGCAAACAGCTCGCGGATCTTGGACGGCTCGAAGATCGTCCCGTCGTCGGCCGCGGCGCGCAGCGAGCTCATACGTCCGAGCTCCGCTTCGTAGTCGGGGTTCGTGGTGGAGAGCGCCGATACGCTCGTGGGCACTGGCGTCCCCGTGGGGTGCGAGCCGAGCATGTGGCCGAGCGCGAGCGCCATTTCGTCGGCGGTCAGACGCCGACGGTCGGCCGCGTCTCCGGCGAGTGGCTCGCCGAGCTCGCCGCGGAAGAGCGCTCCGACCATCAGGAACGCCGCCTGCCCCACGTAGTGCAGTGACGGACGGCGCTTCGATGCATCCCCTTTTTCGGCGTCGAGGGTCGCCACCAACAACTCGCGCAGCCGCGTTTGCTCGTCGACGGTAGGCGTCCGTGCGAGCGTGCCCCGCCGTAAGAGCGCGTCTACGTAGTTGTCGATGCACGCGCTGCGCGCCTCGTCGGTCAACGCGGTGAGATCGCCGTGAATGCAGTTGAGCTCGGCGTTCTTGTAGACGCCCTTCAGGCGGTGACCGCGCGAATACCCGGCCGCACCCGCCCACGGATCCGCGGCCTCCCAGCTCGCCGGCGCCTCCGGGAGGGCGAGGAAGTACAGGTCGAGCGTCGTCGGGTCGACCGAGACGTCGCGCGCGTAGGTCGAATACGGGAGGACGTCCGGCGTCGTGAAGGGGTTGTCACGCGCCGTGGAACCGATCAAGGGATCGTCGACCGACTGAACCACCGCGTGCGTCCACTCGCGTCGTTCGACGCGGCGCAACCGGGCGGGCGAGGCGTCGACGGTCGGCGTCTCGCAGGCGAACACTCCCTCGGGATCGAGGTGGTTCGGGTCGTACACGTCCGACGGTGGAGGCAGCGCGTCGCAGGCGAGGCTGGCGCCCTCCGCGATCCACGCGCGGATCGTGTCTACCTCGGGGATCGGCGCCGCCTGGCCGAGCGGCATGAGCGGCCCCGCGGAGCGATCGCTCATGCGTCGGTAGAGCCAGCTCTCGTCGGGCTTGCCGGCTACGACGTGACCGGCGAGCGCCCCCCCGAGGACGGCGGCGCGATCGAGCACGAGCGCCGTGCGTGGGTTGTGCGGCAAGTGGCAACCGCCGAGCGCGCAGCGCTGTTCCAGCGTCTGGATGACCTGGCAGGCGAGCGGTGACGTCGAGGCAGGAGGCTCCGTCGCCGTGCCGGAGTCGTCGCAGTTCGCCAGCGGCACGACCAAGCCAACCAGCGAGACCCCCACGAAGAAGCCACGAACTCGCATCGCTCATCAGTCTAGACCCATGACGGGCCACAACAACAGCGCAAACCCCCCGCATGGCCAGCTCAGCGTATGGCCAGCTCAGCGTATGGCCAGCTCAGCGCACGACCAGCTCAGCGCACGACCACCTCAGCGTATGGCCAGCTCAGCGTATGGCCAGCTCAGCGCATGGCCAGCTCAGCGCACGACCAGCTCAGCGCACGACCAGCTCAGCGTACGACCACCTCAGCGTATGGCCAGCTCAGCGCACGACCAGCTCAGCGTACGACCACCTCAGCGTATGGCCAGCTCAGCGTATGGCCAGCTCAGCGTATGGCCAGCTCAGCGTATGGCCAGCTCAGCGTATGGCCAGCTCAGCGCACGACCAGCTGCGCTTTGCCCTCCGTGCCACCAGTGAGCTGCTTTACCGAGATCTCGTATTGTCCCGCCTGGACCGAAAACGTGATGGGCGCGGCGGTCTGCGCCTCCCCCGTCGGCAGCTCGCGCAGCACGCGCTCGAGGATCACCTTCCCGCTCGGCGCGCGTACGCGCACTTGATATGGGGGCACGCCCGTCACGTACGGACGAAACACGAGCCGCACCGTCTTGCCCGGCGCGACGTCGCTCAGCGACTGGCACAGGATCTCGATCTCACCGTGATTCTCGATCGATGCCGCCACGTCGCACGCCTCTCGGTCAAGTCACGATCAGGCGCGCGTTGCCGTCCACGTCGCCATAGAGTTGCTTGATGTGGACCTGATACTCGCCGCTCGCCTGCACCGTGAAGGCGAGCGGCGGCGCGCTCTGGGGGCTCCCGGTGGGCAGCTCCCGCAGCACGCGATCGACCACGACCTTGCCGGTCGGGTCCTTCACCTTGATGGTGAACGGCGGCGGCGCATCCTCGAAGCACTTGAAGACGATCTTCGCCTGCGCACCGACGGCCACCGACGCGCCCGCCTGAAGGATGCACTCGATGGCACCCGCGCTCTCAATCTTGGCTGGCACGTTCCTCTAGTTCCTCGGCAGGCGCAGCCCGCCACGACGGAATTGTAGAGGGACCGCGCGAGGATGCCGAATTTGCCGCGAACGAGCGTCGCGCCCGAGGCTCGAACGCACCGCTCAGTCGCCCGTGCTCTGAACGGGTGACCAGCGTAGACGCGGCTTGCGAGCGGCACGCGCCTCATCGAAGCGGCCGAACGGCACGTCGTGAGGCGCCGTGCGCACGAGCTCCGGATCCCGGCGCGCCTCGGCGGCGATCGACCTCATGGCGCGCACGAACTCGTCGAGCGTTTGCTTGGTCTCGGTCTCGGTGGGCTCGATCATGAGCGAGCCCTTCACGACGAGCGGGAAGTACACCGTCGGGGAGTGGAAGCCGTAGTCGAGCAGCCGCTTGGCGACGTCGAGCGTCTTGATGCCGGTCTCCTTCTCGAGCGTCTCGTCGCTGAGCACGACCTCGTGCATGCATGGCTCGGCGCAAGCGATGTCGTACGCGTCCTTGAGCTGCGACCAGAGGTAGCGCGCGTTCAGCACCGCGAGCGTGCTTGCCTTCGCGAGCCCCTCGCCGCCGAGCTCGCGAATGTACGTGTACGCGCGGATGAACATCCCGAAATTGCCCTGAAACGCGCGCACGCGGCCCACGCTCGCCGGTACGTGGTGCTCGAGCCGATAGCGCCCCCCCTGCTCGAGCAAGATGGGCTTCGGCTGAAACGGCGACAGCGCCTTGACGAAGCACACGGGCCCTGCGCCCGGCCCGCCGCCGCCATGCGGAGTCGTGAAGGTC
>SYFR01000389.1 GCA_005800325.1 Myxococcales bacterium
CACGAACTGCGGACGCCGCTGAATGCCATTCTGGGGTTTTCTCACCTGCTCGAGAGCGAGGCGGACGGTCCCCTCGGCGAGGACGCGCGCGACTCGCTCCGCGTGATGCGAGCGAGCGGCGAGCACCTGAAGTCGCTCGTCGACGACATCCTCGATCTCTCCGCCGCCGAGACGGGGCAGCTCCGGCTCACGCGCGCGATCGTCGATGTGACCCGGCTCGCGCATGAGGTCGCTGCCGAGACGCGGGCCACGGTGGGCGCGCGCCCGATCGAGCTCGTCGTCGACGGCGAACCGAAGGCGCTCTCGTGGGCCGACGTCCGGTGGCTGCGGCAAGTGCTCACGAACCTCGTCACGAACGGTCTCAAGGCGACGGCCGAGGGCGAGGTCAGGCTCACGGTGGAGCGCGATCGCGAGCGCGGCATGATCGTCATCGACGTCGCCGACAGCGGGCGCGGCATCGCGGCCGAGTCGCTCGACGCCATCTTCGAGCCGTATCGGCAGGCGGGCGACCAAGCGACGCGGCGAGGTGGCGTCGGCCTCGGGCTCGCGATCGCGCGGCGGCTCGTCGCGCTGCATGGCGGTGAGCTCATGGCCAGGAGCGAGGTCGGGAAGGGCTCGGTGTTCACGGTGCGCGTGCCGGACGAGCGCGCCAAAGCGAAGGTCCCGCAGGACAGCCTGCTCGACTGGGAAGAAGGCGCTCGCGGCGCCGAGCCGATGCGTGGCGTGCTCCCGTCGCTCGAGCCAGAGCGCGACTCGCAGGCTTCGTCGGATGCGGCGCCGTCCGTGAAAGGGCGGGGGCGCGCGTGACCGATCCGAGGCTCGGCGCGACCACGGTGGATCTCGCGGGAAGCATCGCGGGACGCTTCGCGCTCTCGGCGCTGATGCGCCAGATCCTCGTGGGCGCCGCGGCCTACGCGCTCGTCGTGCTGCTGGCGCCGTGGATGCTCATGCTCGAGTCGTTGCCGCTCGCGGAGCTCTGGCTCGCGACTGCGGGAGCCGGCTGCGTAGGAACGCTCGTCTCCGCCGCGCTGAGCGTCAACACGCTGAGGAAGTGTAGGAGCGTCCTCGAGGCGCTCGCGTTCTATCCCGAGCGCATCGAGCCTGAGCAGCTGCACACGCTGACGGAGCTGCCGTTTTCGCTCACCGCGCGGCTCTTCGCCGGCTCGGTAGCGGCCGCGGTGCTGCTGCTCGTGCCCGCGCTTCGGCCGCCGCGCATCGACGACGCGCGCGCGCTCAGCCTCGGCCTGCTCGTCGTCATCATCGTCGGCGCGGCGTCGGTGCTTTGTTACGTCGCGGTGCGGGAGGTCACGCTGCGCGCGCTCGAGCTCGGTCCGACGGAGCCCATCGCGGCGTGGCTCGAGCAGGACGCCATTCGCTTCGCACCGCGTCGCCGCACGGTGCAGAAGATCCTGCTCGCCGTGGTTCTACCGGTCGCCTTCGTCGGCGGAGGAGCGCTGCTCGTCGCGCACGCGCACCTGCGCTCCTTCGTCGAGGAGAGCCGCACCACGACGGCCGTTCGGGTGGCACGCATCGCGCTCGAATCGCTCCGGAAGAACTCAGGTCGCGAGGGGCGCGAAGAAGCGGTCGCTGCGGCGCAAGCCCATGGCTTCGCGGTGCGCTTCGAGGATGCTCCGAGCGAGCCCGCCCGTCCCGCCGAGCCCGCCGAGCCAGCGACGAGCCTCTTGCCCAATGGCCAGCTCGAGCTGGCGATCCCGCTCACCACGACCGACGGTGCCTTCGACGGCACCGCGAGGGTGCGCTTTCTCGCCGAACTCTCTTCGAGCCTCGCGTTGCCGCTCTCGCTCATCGTGGCCGGCGCCGTCGCGCTCGCCGCCCTGCTCGGGTACGCATTCGGGCGCGCGCTCGCCTCGGATCTCGTGCTCGCGTCGCGCCGCGTTCAGAGCCTGGGTACGGACGCTTCGCAATGGAGTGATGCGCCCTTCGTGGATGCGTCGCGCTTCGCCGTGGTCAGCGACCTCGACGCCAGCGTGGCTGCGCTCGCCGCGCGGTTCGCCGAGTTCGCGTCGGCGCAGCGCCGAGCCTTACGAGCGCGCGCTTCGGCACAGCGTGGGAAGCATCTGCTCTTTGCGAGCGTGAGCCACGATCTCAAGAGCCCGCTCAACGCGGTCCTCGGATTCTCGGAGCTCGTGCGCCTGGAGCCGCTCTCTCAGGCACAGCTCGAGAGCCTCGAGATCGTCGCGAGCCGTGGACGCGAGCTCCTCGCGCTCATCGAGACGATCCTGGACGCCGCACGCGTCGAAGCGGGGCAGCTCAAGCTCGAGAAGGAGCTCGTCCCGGCGACCGCGCTCGTCGGCGCGGCGCTCGAGAAGGCGCGCGACCTCGTCGGGGACCGCGGCGCCGACGTCGTCATCGAGCTGGCGCGCGACATGCCGCCGATCTCGGCCGACCGCGTCCGAGGCTCGCTCGCGCTCGCGGCGCTCTTGGCTCACGCGATGGGCAGTCTGGGCAAGGGCAGCGGCCGCGCCGTGCGCGTTCGAGGGGCGCGCAGCGACTCGCGCGGCATGGCCGGCATCCACATCGAGCACGCCGACAGCCACGGCCAGCACACGCTGCTCGAGCGGCAGCTCAGCGGTCGCAGCCCGACCTCGCGGGATCGCGGGCTCGTCTTGCGGCTCAGCCTCGCGCGGGCGGTCATCGAGCTGCACGGCGGCCGCGTCGAGGTCACGCGCGGCCCTCGCGGCGAGCCCGTCGTGACGTGCTTCTGGCCCACGTCGGACGGTGTTAGTGGCTCGAGGCGCACGTGACGCGCGACGGGCGGTCGTGCCCTGCGTCCGAAGTCCGCTGACACACGGGCCCGCCACCATGTCCGAACGCCTCATCACCAGCCTCGCCTCGGGCGACGACGATCGCTTCGACCGGCTCTTTCGGCCGGGCTCGTTCGACGAATACGTCGGCCAGAAGAAGCACGTCGACAACCTGCGCGTGTTCGTCGAGGCCGCCCGGCGCCGCGGTGAGGCGCTCGATCACACGCTCCTCTGTGGACCGCCCGGCCTCGGCAAGACGACGCTCGCGATGATCTTGGCGCGCGAGATGGGCGTCACGCTGCACACCACGAGCGGCCCGGCGATCGAGCACAAGGGCACGCTCGCGGGGCTCTTGACCAAGCTCGAGGCGGGCGATGTCCTCTTCATCGACGAGATCCACCGCTTGAACGTGGTCGTCGAGGAGAGCCTCTATCCGGCGATCGAGAGCTTCGAGATCGACATCATGACCGGCGAGGGCGCGTATGCGTCGAGCATCAAGCTGCCGCTCAAGCCGTTCTGCCTCGTGGGCGCCACCACCCGCACGGGGCTGCTCACCGCGCCGCTGATGTCGCGCTTCGGCTACGTGATGCGCCTCGACTACTACGACGTCGACGACCTCGTCGCGATCGTCGAGCGCAGCGCGCGCATGCTCGGCATCGCCATCGACGCCGACGGAGCGCTCGAGGTGGCGCGCCGGTCGCGCGGGACGCC
>SYFR01000390.1 GCA_005800325.1 Myxococcales bacterium
CCCGCCGACCGCCGAGCCGGTGGCGCCCGCGGAGACCGCCGCGCCCGACGACGCCGTCGCCCCGGCAGCGACTGCCGCTCCCGAGGCGGCTCCCGACAAGCCGGTGTCGAGCGGGCGGCCCGCGATTCAGATCGGCCCACAAAAAAAGATTCAGAGCGCCTTCGGCTCGACGCCCGCCTCGGTGCTCGTGCTCAAGACCAACGCCGGAAGTTTCACGCTGAAGCTCACCGAGTTCGCGCTTCGCGGCCCGGTCAATCTCCTCGTCGAGGTCGGTGGGCGCGGCGTGCAGGCCAAGGGGCTCGTCGGCGAAATCGTGAAGATCGAAACACAGCTCGCCGACAGCCCGCGCTTCTCGGCGATCAAGAGCGCGGGGCCGGCCTTCGAGGTGATCGTGCCGCTCGCCAAGAAGAAGTCGGTGAACCTCGCGGTCGGCGCCCTCGAGCTGACCGAGGACGGCGCGCTCGGGACCAAGGTGAAAGAGTGGCGAGTCTACGCGCCGCTGCGCGTCGACGAGGGCCTCGGCGAGGCGGTGTTCGAGCTCACCGAGCTCGTGCCCGGCTACCTGCACGCGACGACCGCGGCGCCGACCGTGACCCCCGCGGCGCCGACGCCCTGACGTGCTGAAAATAGGCCGCGCGCTGCGCTGCGAACCGGCGGCACAGGGCCGCGCGCGCTGCGAGTCGCCGCCCCGCTCGTGGGATCGGAATGCGCGTGCAAGGCACGGTTGCATTGCGGTGCGAGCCGTGAGAAGCATCGCGCGCGCGCCAGGCGCCTTTCGAGGAGATGCTTCATGACGGACGAAACGAAACGAACCATCGACGCCGCGTATGCCCTCTCGCTCGGGCGCACGCTGCACGTCGGCGTCATCGGTCTCGGCCAGTGCGGTGGCAACATCGCCGAGGCGTTCGCGCGTCGTGAGTACCCGGCGCTCGCGCTCAACACCTCGCAGGCGGATCTTCGAAGCCTGAGCCACCTCAGCGACGGTCAGAAGATGGTCATCGGCGACGAGCGGTTCGGCTCGGGCGGTTCACTCGCGCTCGGCGGCGAAGCGATTCGCCACAGCGGCGAGAAGATCGAAGAGGCGGTGCTGCGCGCGTTCGAGGACGTGGAGCTGGTCCTCGTCGCCGGCGGCCTCGGCGGCGGCACCGGCGGCAACCTCGCCGAGCTCGTCAACATGCTCGCGGCGCACGAGCTGCCGATCGTGGCGGTGGGCGCGCTCCCCGGCGACGGAGAGGGTCACCGCGCCAAGACCAACGCGCTCTGGGCGCTCAACGAGCTCGTCGAGTCGGACGCCGAGGCGATCCTCCTCGTCGACAACGAGAAGCTCTTCGAGGCGCACGCGGGCGCGACGGTCACGAGCTTCATGCGCGAGTGCAACGAGGCGCTCGTGACCGCGTTCGATCAGCTCAACCGCATCTCCAACGACGAGCGGCTTCGCTCGATCCGGACGTTCGATCCGAACGACCTTCGCCAGATCCTGCGCTTCGGCGGCGTCACGATCTTCGGCAGCCGCCCGATCGAGGGGGCCCTCAATCGCGACACGCTCGGGAGCGCGTTCGCGGAGATCTTGAATCAGAACGAGCTGCTCGCGAGCGGCTTCGAGGCCACCGACGTGGTCACGGTCGGGAGCGTCATCGCGGCGAGCGAGCGGCTGCTCGCGGGCACGCCGGCGAGCGCCTTCGAGGACTACATCCGCGAGATCAAGCGCGTCACCCAGGGCGCGATGCACCGCACGGGCCTCTACGCGACCGATGGCAAAGACTCGCGGCTCTACGTGATCGCCGCGGGGCTCCCGCTGCCGTCGCGCACGCGCGCGCTGCTCGGCGAGGCCACCGAAGAGTCGAAGACCTTCGGCACGAAGAAGCAGGCGGCGCGCGGCAAGCTGAAGAAGCTCGATCTCAGCGCGCTCGGGATGCCCGCGCCCGTGCCGTCGGACGCCGGCAAGGGCGCGCCGCCGCCGGCCCACGTCGAGCTCGACGTCGCGGACGAAGTGGACGACGCCGACGTCGTCGAGGCCGTCGCGGCGGACTGACCCGCGTCGCGGGCCCTACCGGCCAGCAGCTCCTCGTACGTCGCGCGCCGCTGTGCCGGGTCGCGCCATCGCGCCAAGCATGGCGCTGGCCGTGGCCGACGGCTCGCGCGGCGCATTCGCAATTTGGGCGAGCGGTCGCGCCGTATCGGTGGTCGGTGCGTCGCCGGCGGCGGCCATTCGGTGCTCGACTTGCCGTGAATTACCGGCCGTCCATACGCGCGGTGGTAGACTTCGCGAGTGAGCGTGCTGCCCGGCCAGATGGTGGGGGAGAGCCTCCGCTTGATCCGCATGATCGGGCGCGGGGCGATGGGCAGCGTCTGGGCGGCCGAGCAACTCGGGCTCAAGTCCGAGGTGGCCGTGAAGTTCATGCTCGCGAGCATGCTCGACGACGCGGTGAGCGTGCAGCGCTTCCAGCAAGAGGCGCGCGCCGCCGCGGAGATCCGCAGCCCGCACGTCGTTCGCGTGTTCGACAACGGCGTCGCGAGCGACGGTACGCCGTACATCGTGATGGAGCTGCTCGTCGGCGAGAGCCTCGAGCGGCGCGTGAAGCGCACGGGCACGCTGTCTTTCGGCGAGGTCGCCGTCGTGGTCACGCAAGCGGCGAAGGCGCTCGCCAAGGCGCACGAGCGCGGCATCGTGCACCGTGACATCAAGCCGGCGAACCTGTACCTGACCGACGACGACGGCACCTTCGTCAAGGTCGTGGACTTTGGCGTCGCGCGGTTCGCCGGCGAGGCGGCGAGCGAGCTCACGGCGGCCGGCAACCTGGTCGGAACGCCGGCGTACATGAGCCCGGAGCAGCTCTTTCACGGCAAGACGGCGGATCACCGCGCCGACCTCTGGTCGCTCGCCGTGTGTGCGTACTTCGCGCTCACCGGGCAGCGGCCGTTCGAGGGCGCGACGCTGGGCGAGCTGTGCGTCGCCGTGAAGCGCGCGCAGCCGACGCCGCCGAGTCAGCTGCGGCCCGACCTTTCGCCCGAGGTGGACGCCTGGTTCGCGAGGGCGTTCGCCCCCGAGATCGGCTCACGTTTCGCTTCGGCGAAGGAGCTCGCGCAGGCGTTCGAGTTTGTCATCGGCGTGGCGACGACCATGAGCTCGACGCCGAGCCAGGCCGCGGCCCAGTTGCTGCTCGCGTCCCTGCCCGGCACTGCCGTGCCACCGATCTCGCGCGCGCCGGCGCCGCCCGGCAAGCGGCTCGGGATCGCGCTCGGCGTCGCGGCCGTCGCGGGCTTCGGTGTGGTCGCTGCGTGGCTCACCGGCACGCTCGGCGATGGCACACGCGCGCGCACCGGGTCGATCCCGAGTTTGTCGCCGGCGTCGGCGTCGGTCCCGGGCCGCGACGGCGCGACCGAGCCG
>SYFR01000391.1 GCA_005800325.1 Myxococcales bacterium
GAGAAGGCCCGAATCAAATGGCTCTTCACCGTCGAGCGCGCGCGAGAAAAACTCGGACGCGCCTATCCCGTCCTCACGTCCCAGAATCGAAGTCACGCTGCCGCGTAATCTCGGTCAAAACCTCTGCGTTGCGGTACTAGCGGGCGAAGGTTCGCGTAGCGAAGGCTCGGGAAGGTCCCCCGCGCCACGAGCCCCCAGTCGGCGTCGGTCGGCAGGGGTCCTCTGGCCAACGTGCCGGAAGCGGGGGCCTCCGCCCAGCGCACGCCGATGACGCGAAGGTGCGGCCCCCCGAAGCGAGGCGTACGGCAGGTCGGCGCCCGCCACGTGCTGGTCCTTCCCGTACTCGCCGTTCGTCACGGGATGGCGTCCGATCGCGAACTGGGACGATGCTCTTTCCCGGCACCTTGATAGGCTAGCCCCATGCGCTCAACTGGCACTCTCGCCCTCCTCGCCGTCGTCGTTAGTTCATCCGTCGGTTGCCGCGGCAAGATGGTGGCCACCGCCGTCCTGAGCGGGCCCGGCACGGCGGATGTGCAGTTCGAGTCAACCGGCAAGCCGCTCGTTCTGTGGGCCGATACCGAGGGCTCGTGGATCGGCGACAAGCGCTCGCGCTTCCCGGCGCTCTACGAGATCGACGTCCTCTCGAACGGCGCAAAGATTGGCCACGTCACGTGCGATACGAGCACCTCGACGATGAGGGTCTGCGGCACGAGGGTTTCCGTGAACAATTCCCGCCAAGGCGACTGCGAGCTCAAGCTCACCTGCCGGTTACCGCCAATTCCGGCAGGCTCGGCGTCGCTGCATGTCACAGGCTCATCGGGGCCAGGGGCGTCCAACATCAAGAACATGTCGATCAACGTACGCGAGGAATGAGCTGTTTTCGCTAAGAGCACAGCGGAACGGCGGAGGACCTCGACGCCGTCGCGTCTGTGTCGGACCCGGCATCACCGCGCGGCCCGGCGTGGATCCAGCGGCCCTGCGCCACGCGACGCCGTCGCATCCGCCGGCCCGGACGGCGTCGTCACAGTGGGCGCGTGCGGAAGCTCGCCGCCCTCGAAGATGCCAGTGCCCGAGCCGCCGAGCAGCGCGGCGGAAGAGCAGGGATCGAGCCACGGCCGCGATTGGGCTGTTGACGTTGGACGCGATGGCGCATCAGACGCTGGACGCGACTTGGCAGTAGACGTGGACCGCGATGGCGCATCAGACGCTGGACGCGACTTGGCAGTTGCACGCTCCGGCTGACGCCCGAGCTCGAACTCGCGCTCGATTCCGCCTCCTCGGTGCCGCCCGTCCCACCCATCCCGACGTCGTGGAAGTCGCCCACTCCAAGCGCGAGACCGCGACCCGCTGCGAGCGCGGTTGCGGCGATCCCAAGGGACGACCCGGCATGCGAAGGCATCATCGAAGGCTTGCGGAAGCCTCGAGGTACGGCGCGCACAACATCCGTGCTCACCGCGGAGGCACGGTCCGCGCACGCGACGACGCCGCCGTGTGATGCTCAATCGAGCTCCCACCACGTGTCCGATCCGGTCCCACGTGTGGCGAATGCCGGTGCCCCCGCCCAGAGCCTCAGTCAAAGAGGGCAATTGGCACACGGGCGGCAGCGACTGCGCCGCGGCGAGGTGCACCGCGTAGGCTCCGATGCACCGGCCGCGGTGCGCGACACGCGTCGTGTGCACGATGCCGGCGGGAAAGCCGCGGGTGGTCGTCGCCGTGCCGAGGTGCTCCGAGCTGCCGGTGCAATTGCGCAAGAGGTAAACGTCCTCGCCCTTGAGGTCCTTGTCGGCGAGGCCATAGGCAAACTTGCCGAGCACCCACTGCGGATCACCGACGCGTAGAAACAAGTCGCGTCCGCGGTGCTGGGGCGCGCCCTGCGACGTGACGAGGATGGGAGTGAGCGCGCTGTTCCACGCGACCTTCGGCCCCACGCTCGGCGCCGCTCCCGCAGGATCCCCGATCGCGAGCCGTGTTGCATTCCATGATTGGTCAGGAACGGTTCAGCCAAGCTTCACCGCGCGCGGCGAAGCACTCGACGCTGTCACCTCGCGCTCGAGCACCACGACGTCGCTCGGCATGACGGCGGTCCCCGGCGCGACGTCCCCCAAGAGGCCCCGCACGAGCTCCTGCACGCGGTGTGCGCGCGCGCCGAGCCCTTCGGCGAGCAGCACGAACCCCGGGCGCGGATCGAGCCCGCCGCAAGTGAAGATGTCGGCGGCGACGTAGCCATGCTCGGGCCAGGTGTGGATCGACAGGTGCGACTCGGCGATGAGCAAGGTGCCGCTCACCCCCTGCGGCGCGTAGCGGTGAAACGCGCCCGCCACCACCGTGGCTCCGACCCGCTCGGCCGCGGCGCGCAGGCATCGCTCCACCACCGCGACGTCGTCGATGCGCGCGCGATCGCAGTCGTAGAGCTCCGCGATGAGGTGGCGACCGAGCGTCTTCACGGCGACCTCGCGAGCTTAGCCCGCCTCGCCTCCCGCGCCCGCCTCGCCCACACGCGCCGCGCTCGATCCCCGCGATCGTGAGGGTCGCTCGAGCTCGAGCACCGCCGGCGCAGCGAAGTACACCGCCGCGCACGGGGGCAGCGTCAGCGAGAGCGACCACGGCTTGTCGTGGCTCTCGATCGCGGCCGCTTGCGTGCCACCGAGGTTGCCGACGCCGCTGCCGCCGTACTCTTCAGCGTCCGTGTTGATGAGCTCCTGCCAGAAGCCCGGCACGTCGACGCCGACGCGAAACCCGTAGCGCGGCACCGGCGTCATGTTCAGCGCGACGAGGATCGAGCGGTGCCCCGGCGCGCGCCGCTCGAAGACGTACACCGTCTGCTCATCGTCGCCCGTGACCCACGCGTAGCCGCCGGCTTCGGTGTCGCATGCGTGGAGCGCGCCCTCCGCGCGGTAGAGCTCGTTCAGTCGCGCGAGGAGCAGCGCGAGCGGCCCCAATGCGCCCTTGGCCAGCGGAGCCCCCGGACTCTCCGCGAGATCCCAGTCGAGGCTCGCGTCGTGGTCCCACTCGCGCCACTGCCCGAGCTCGCCGCCCATGAAGACGAGCTTCTTCCCGGGGAGCGCCCACTGATACGCAAAGAGCGTGCGAAGGTTCGCGAGCCGCTGCC
>SYFR01000392.1 GCA_005800325.1 Myxococcales bacterium
GCTGATCCGCGTCGGACTGACGGGCGGCATCGCCTCTGGCAAGTCGGCCGCGGCCGCTCGACTTCGCATGTGGGGTCTGCCGGTCCTCGACGCCGACCAAGGATCGAGAGCGGCGTCCGGTGGCGGCGCGCGAAGTGGAGCTCCTTGTCCAGCGCGTCGAGGAGGTAGCGCCGATTGTAGGCTCCGGTCAGCCCGTCGCGCATCGACGCGTCGTACATGCGCTGCTGGAAGCTCTCTTCGAGCTTGTCGTGGAAGGTGAGCTTGAGCACCGCGGAATCGCCGATGCGGACCCTGTCGCCGTCCAGCATGGTGCCCGTCTGAACGCGCTCGCCGTTGATCCAGGTGCCGTTGGTGCTGCCGAGATCTTCGACCGAGACCCCAAGGCCCTCGAGCGTGATGCGGCAGTGATTGCGCGACACGCCGTCGTCGTCGAGCCGGATGGCGCACGCGCGCGAGCGACCGATGACGAACTTGAGCCCCGGCTCGAGCGGGATCAGCTGCCCGATCTCCGAGCCGGTCAGGCGAATCAGGTAAGCGCGGTCGCGGAGCTGGCCGGTGAAGCGCTCGCGCCGCGGGCTCGCGACGTCGGTGATCTGCGTCGTGTCCAGCTCGTCCCAGTCGAGACCGCTGGAGTGTGCCTCTTTGCCGTCCCCTGCCATCGAAGGCCTCAACGCCGCATAGGACGCCGAAGGCCAACCGCCGACAAGCAAAAACTCCGTCTCGCCCGAAGCACGGCCCCTCACAGCCGGCGCCGCGGCCGTCACGCCGCCGAGACGTGACCGCGAGCGATCCGTCGCACGAAGCTCTCACCGTAGAGCACGCGGAGCGAGAGCCGCCCGAGCTCGATCGCGACGCCATCGCGCAGCGGCGTCGGCTCTCCGGGGGTCACGAGCCGCCCGTCCACGCGGGTCCCGTTGAGCGACATGAGGTCGATGACGGTGTAGCGAAAGCCGTCGTGCCCGAAGGCGCAGTGGCGCGTCGAGACGGTGTACTCCGGCACGACGAGGTCGTTGTCGGCCGATTGCCCGAGCGTGATGTACCCACCGCGCGCGGCCCCCGGGCTCTTCTTGAGGCGCCATACACGCTCCTCGACGCTCGCTACGCGTCGCAGCTCGGCGATCTCCTCGGCGCGCAGCGTGCGGCGCCGTGAGGAGCGCGGGCGCTCGGGCAGATCGCCGGTGAGCCCGACGCCCAGCAACACCGCGCCGTGAGCGAACGTTGCGACGAGCTCAGGCGCGCCGATTTCTACCGCGAGCGTGCGGTAGTCCTCGAGAAAGCGCGGCTCGCGCGGCGCGCGATGGAATTCGAGCTCGGGCAAAGGAAGGTGCCTCCGCCCTGGCTGAACGGGCGCTCGCGCGATCGCTTGAGGCCCGCCACACGAGGCCACACGAGGCCACACTAGGCCGCGGCGCCGGTCGCGCTCGCCACGACGTCCGCGGGCAGCAGGCTCGCGCCGCTCGAGAGGCGGGGGATCGTCGCGTTCGGGTGTGCGGCAGCGCCCCAGGCCGCGACCCACGCGACCCAGCCGATGCGTTGCCCCGCGAAATGGATCTGACGCGTATCGACGACCGGCGCGGGGACCTCGAGCGGTCGGCCGAGCACGACGGGCTCGACGGCCTCGGCGCGCGGTGCACCGAGCCGCTCGCGCAGGCGATAGCGCAATTCGGTGCGATAGTCGCGGGTCGGCCACACGACGAGCCCATCGTCGGCGAGGTCGTAGTGGACGCCAGGATCGAGGTGAGCCTCGAGCTGCTCGCGCACGACGTCGACCTCGGCTCGGTGGTAGAGCCCGGCGAGCGCGTTCTCGAACAAGCACGCGGCTTCGCCTCCGCGACGCACGAGCTCGCTCACGAATCCCGCCTTCGCGAGGCCCGCCACGACGAGCCCGGACTGCTCCTCGAAGGTGAGCACGCACGGGATGGCGGAGAGCTCGGCGCACACCACGCCGACGCGGATCCGATTCGAGCTGAGCTCCACCTTCTCGACGGCGAGTCGGCCGTATTGCCAGCGCGCGGCCGTAGCCAAGAGCTCCACCAGCTCGCGCTCGACGAAGCGGCGCACGCGCTCCTCGACGTCGCGCAGGGCCTCGCGGAAATCGCCCAGCGAGCGAAGCGCCGCCTCCGCCGTATTGCCCGCGAGCGCGACGCGACGAACGAACGCCGCGTCGCTCTCCCGCTCGGCGGCGCGCCGCAGACGCGCATAGGCCTTGGGCAACGTCCCCGAGTGAAACCCCGGCACGAGCAGCCCGCGCATCGTCTCGCCGTGCGCGCCGATGGTCGACGGGAGCAGCTGCCGCGAGCGCGTCGCGCGATAGAGCCGGTAGTTCTCTTTCAGCTCCCACGCGAAAAAGCCGAACACGCTCGGCACCAGGAACACCGTCACCGCGGCGATCGTGCCGCCGACGATGCTGCCGAGCGGGGACATGGCCGCGGTGAACGCCGAGAGCAACGCCGGCGTGACCGGCAGCATGAGCTTGTGGGCCACCGTCACGACCGGGAAATGCTTGAGCGGATTGATCTCCGGCTCGAGCATCAGCGTGACGTACATGCGGGCGACGTAGGCGACGACCGCGAATACGAGCCCCGCCGCGCCGCGCCACAGGACACCGAGCGTCGAGGCCTCGCCGTCGCGGAAGTGAAGGAACTCTTCGACGCGAAACACCGCGCGGTCGAAGGTGTCGAGGAGCACCTCGAAGAAGCGCTGCACCATGCGCACCGCCCCGTAGAGGACGTTGCGGGTTACGTGCTGCCACATCGGCCCGATCTCCTCGAAGAACGTGTCCTCGAGCCACGCCCCGAGCGGCGTCGAGAGGATCGCGCTCGCGAGGAGGAACGCGGCGAACGCGACGGCAACCCCGAGGGCCGAGTCGCGGCTCGCGAACGGCGCGTATCGCCACTCGAGCACGCCAAGGATCCCGGGGGCGATGCCGCGTCGCAGGACGAGCCTCACGTTCGGCGACGCGAACCACCGCCGCACCGACGGACGGGCGAAGACGGCTCGCGGCAAGCGCACGAACACGAAGGAGAGCACCATCGCGAGCACGCCGAGCAGCTGCAGCACCGTGCTGCGGAACGCCTGGCTGTGCACGACCCCGAACACGACCGCCGTCGTCGCGGCGAACGTCGCAGGCGTCATCGGATCGAACGAGCCGAGCCCGAGCTTTTTCGCGATCGGCACGACGAGGTGCAAGGCCGCCTCGAGCGCGACGAACGCGCCGCCGAGCGGAAGGAGGAGGTAGAGCGTGATGAAGCGGCCGAGCCCCGTACCGAAGGGGACGCTGCTGAGCTTCTGCAGCCAGCGGACGTAGACGTCGCTCTTGCGATAGGCGCCGTCGAGCTCATGGTCGAGAGCCGCGTCGGCGCGCACGATCGGATCGCCGAGCACGAGCTCGCGCGCCCCCGAGAGGTCCTCGAGCTTCAGCTGATTTCGCGAGAGCGCGTCGCGCAGTGAGCCGAAGGACAGGAACCCATTGTCGCCGAGCTCGTCGAGCAGCTCCTCGACGACCGTGTTCTGCGCGAGCCGCTCGGGATCGCTCTCGGCACGCAGACCCACCTCGACGAGCACCCGCTCGAGCTTCGGCCGCAGCGCCGCGCGCAGGTTCTCTCGCGCGCGAGATGCTGCCTGTGACACGACGGCGACGAGCAGCCTCTTGTCGGCGACCGAGACGCGGGCGCGATGCGCGAGGCTCGTCGCACCGTGGAGCGCCTGCAGCACGCCCAGCTCGCGCAAGGCAGTGAGCGGACGCACTACGTTCCTCTTGCCACGCGAGACGAGGAACCCGGCCACGTCGACCGTGTGCTGGAGCTTCTCGTGCGCGATCGCCGCGCGCTGCAGCGCGAAGAGCAGGCGCGCTTCGGGAGCGTATCCTCCTGCGACCACCGCCGCGTCGGCGACGAGCCGCAAGAGCGGGGCGAGGCTCAAGTCGCTCGCCGGTTTGCCGGACTCGCGAGGCTCACGGAAGGCCGCGTTCACGCGGGCGTCGAGGCTCGCGAGCCCCGCGCGCGCCTCGGCCTGGGCTCGCTGTGTCGTCTCCAGATCGCTCGCCGCGCAGGCTCGAGCGGCGTCGAGGATCGCCCGAGCGTCGTTGCCCTTCACCCTCGCCGCCGCGACTCGAGCGAGCAGCGCCTGTGCTCGCGCCGCCGACAAGGGCTCGATGCGGCGATCGGCGAGCTCTTTCAGGGCCAGGTGGGTAGAGAAACTGGCGGCGGAGCTGCGCGACACGCGCGGCGTGGGGAGGACCACCTCCGCCGGTCGCCCCGCCTCGAACAGCTCGGCAGAGTCGACGTGCTCGGCGAGGAGCCGCACGATGCGCTCCGGCTCCCCGAGCCCGGGGAAGGTCGTGACGATGAGCTCGGGCGCGAACCGATGAAGCTCGAGGAACAGCGCCGCGAACTCGACGAAAATCTCCCGGTCGTCGTACGGCGGCAAGACGAGGTCGTCGTGGCGCAGGGTCGCGCGGATCTCGTCGAACTCGATCTGACCGATGGCGTCGATTTTCGCGCGGAGAGTGGCCTGATCGAGGGTCCCGTCACGCAGCTGTTGCTCGAGCGCGATGTGAACGCGAGAGTGGAACGCGGCGCGCCACAGGCGGTTCAGCGCCGCCACACCGCCCTCGCCGCCAAGCTCCCGCGGCGCCGGCCGGGAGAGCAGGATGACGGGATCGGGGAGCGTATCGATGGGCCTGCCGAGCTCGCCCGCGAGCCCGAGCGCGCCGAGCTCGCCGCGCGTCAGCACGTAGCAGCGCGCGTGCGGCACGAGACCGCCCGCCCCGCGATGCGCCTTGATGATGCGCCGCAAAACGCGCGGATCGACCACCACGGACGCGGCCGCGTTGTAGAGCCGCTCTTCGATCGCCGCGAGGTCCATGCGGCGCTCGTCTTGCGCCGATTGCGCTCGGGCGGCAACCGCCCCTCCTGCCTGCGGGAGATTCGCACTAGGCTGTCCTGGTGCAGCGCTCGCACTTCCCCGACGCCGCGCCGAGGCGCGGGGGAATGCAAGGGCTCCTTCAGGGGCTCGGTCGCCGCGCGCTCGCGGGCTCGGCCTTCTGGCTCGGCTGCCTGCGAATGGTGGTGGCGGCAATCCGGTCGATCGCCGCGCCGGGCGCGGCAGCGCGCGGCGTCATCCGCCGCGTGACGATCGCGCAGATCTTCTTCACGGGCGCACAAGGTCTTCCGTTCGTGACCGCTACCGCCCTCGTCGTCGGGGCGACGATGATGATCCAGGTTCACGTCGCCGCTCCTGGGATGCCAGGCGAGATCGTCGGCAACGTCCTCGTGACCGTGGTCCTGCGCGAGCTCGCGCCGCTCGTCACGGCGATCATCGTCGCCTCGCGCTCGGGCACGGCCATCGCCACCGAGATCGGCAACATGAAGGCGAGCCTCGAGGTCATCGGGCTCGTGGCGCTCGGCATCGATCCGGCGCGCTTCGTCGTGTTGCCCCGGCTCGTCGCGGTGACGCTCAGCGTGCTCGTCCTCGAGGTGTACTTCGGCCTCCTGGCGCTCGCGGGAAGCCTCGTCGTGGCGGCGGCGTTCGGCACGCCCGAGCTTGGCGCCATCAAGGACGGCCTCGCCGCGACCCTCACGCCTGCGGACCTCGCCCTCTTTGCGGTCAAGGGCCTCGGCTGCGGCGCGCTCGTGGGTACGCTCGCCTGTTACTTCGGCCTCGAAGTGAAGAGCTCGAGCACCGAGGTGCCGCGCATGACCGGCATGGCCGTCATCCGCTGCGTGCTCGGGTGCGTCATCTACAACTTCTGCGTCACCGTGGTCTTTTACGGCCTCTTCGCCGATTTCGCGCGGCCGATGTGAGGCCCGCGCGAGCGGCGGGCATTCGCGCGCCGAGCTGCGGCTGCCGTCCCGCGGAGCCGAGGGAGATCGCGTTCGGAGCTGCGGCTGCTGTCCCGCGGAGCGGCGGTTGGAGTAGACCAGCGCCGTGGCCGACGGGCTCGTTCTTGCCAGCGTCACGTTTCACCGCGGACCGCTCGTCGTGCTCGACGGCGCGAACGTTCGGCTCCCGCGCGGTGGCACGCTGGTCGTGACGGGCGCGAACGGAGTCGGCAAATCCTCGCTCTTGCAGCTGTGCGCCGGCCTCGTTTCGCCAGAAGCCGGGGAGGTCACGATGGACGGCATCTCGCTCGAGCCGCACAGCGCGGAGGAGCTCGTGCGTCGCGGGATCCGCCGAGCCTGCGTGTTTCAGCAGGGCGGCCTCATCGCCAATCTCTCTGCGCTCGACAACGTGGCGCTGCCGCTGCGCTACCACGCCGACGTGCTCGGCCTATGCGAGCCCATGATCGAGGAGCGGGCGCGGTTCTGCCTCGGCGCCGTGGGCGTCGCGCCGTCCAGCATGCTGGCCCAGCCGGGGATGCTCTCGTTCGGGATCGCCAAGCGCGTCGCCTTTGCCCGCGCCATGGCCATCGAGCCGAACCTCGCGCTCTTCGACGATCCGGACGCGGGCCTCGATCGCGAGAACGCGGAGGTCGTCGAGGACATCCTGAAGAGCTACCGCGACGACCCGAGCATCACCATGCTCGTCGCCACCAACCACCGCGCGCTCATCGAGCACCTCGGCGTCACCGCCCACGAGCTCGTCGGCGGGCGGCTCGTGCGCCTCGATCGAGCCACGATGCCGCCCTCGTCGCTCGTCTAGTCGCCTGAGTCCGCGGGCCCGCGCACATGCCGTAAAACTTTCCCGGGGGGACGTCCGTCGTAGGCGACACGCCGACCGTGAACCCGAGGGTCCGGGACCGGCGACGCCTGTAAGTCGCAACGATGACGGCGCGTTCTCGCGTCGAGGAGCCCGCATGAAGCTGAAGTCCGTCGCCCTCGTGTCCCTGGCCGCCATGATGCTCACCAGCGTGACGGTGTGGTCCTTGACCCCTGTCGCCGGCACCGGAGCCATCGCCGAGCCCCTCGTCTCGCTCGGCGGAAGCGAAGAGCCGGTGCAGGTTGCGAAGGGCGACGCCTGGAGCTTCGTCGATGGACGCACCCTCACGGTCGAGGGGCGCCTCGGCCACGCGACGCTGGCCGCCGGGCGCGAAAACGAGACGTTCCTCTTCGTCGACGTGAAGGCCGCGGCCGGCGTCGTCCCGCGTGAGGCCCCGCCGCTCGAGCTCGCGATCGTCATCGACCGCTCCGGCTCGATGAGCGGCAAGCGCCTCGCCAACGCCATCGCCGCGGCGCGCGGCATGGTGAGCGGCCTGCGCGAGGGCGACGTCGTCAGCGTCACGGCCTACGACGACCGGAGCGAGCTGCTCGTGAGCCCGACGACGATCGCGTCCTTCAATCGCAGCGACGTGCTGCGGCGCATCGACAGCCTCGTCGCCGGCGGCAACACGTGCATCTCGTGCGGCCTCGAGAGCAGCATGAGCCAGCTCGCGACGCGCGACGACATGGTCAAGCGCATCGTGCTCTTGAGCGACGGCGAGCCGACCGCCGGGGTTCGCGACGTGCGCGGCTTCGCGACGCTCGCCGAGCGCGCACGCAACCTCGGCGCGAGCATCAGCGCCATCGGCGTCGACGTCGACTACAACGAGCGCATCATGAGCCAGATCGCGCGCGGCTCGAACGGGCGGCACACGTTCGTCGCCGATCCGGCGCAGCTCGCGGCGGTCTTCGACGAAGAGCAGCGGTCGCTTTCCAACACCATCGCGACCGGCGCCGAGCTCAAGGTCGAGCTCGCCCGTGGCGTCGAGGTGCTCGAGGTGTTCGACCGCGCCTTCTCGCGCCAGGGCGACGCGCTCGTCGTCCCGATGGGCTCGTTCGACATGACCGACGACAAGACGCTCCTCGTCCGGGTTCGCATCCCGCGCGGCACGGAGGACACCCAGGCCGTGGCGGAGGTGAAGCTCACCTTCCGCGATCACGTCACCGGCGAACCCGGCAGCTGCGCGGGCTCGCTCGTGGCCCAGCTCACGCGCGACGCCTCGAAGGTCTCGCCGCTCGACCCGTTCGTCGCCGGTCGCGTCGAGCGCAGCGAAACCGCGGCGCTCTTGCTCGAGGCGAACCAGCGCTTCGCCGACGGCGACGGCGATGGCGCGCGGCGGCTCGTCGAGCAGAAGCGCACCGCGCTCAAGAAGGTCGCCGCCGATGCCGCCGGGCGCGCGCCCGCTCCGCGAAAGGCCGAGGTCGACAACGACTTCGAGCGGCAAGACGACGCGCTCGCGCAGGCCACCGAAGGCTTCTCGGTGGCGCCCCCGTCAGCCGCTGCCGCGCCGGCCGACGTGCAGCGCGGCAAGGCCGCCATCAAGCGCAACTCGGCGGCCTCCGACGCCTTCGCTTTCTGATCGACGCGCGCCCCCGATGTCGGCAGCTTTCGCCGTCGACAACGGCTGGAGGGAACATGAGTGACACCCGCGAACCGCGCGCACGCCTCGCTCGGCGCGCACTGTTGATCCTCGTCGCCCTCGCCGCCGTCGCGCTCGCGGTCGCCGTGCTTCTGGGAAGAAAACCCCCGCCGACCGCGGCTTCCGCGATCCAGGCCCGTCTCGAGCTCGCGGCCGGCGACGTGGTCGTCGTTCACCCGAGCCTCGGCGGAGCCGATGGAGTCCGCGCCTCGTCCGGCGCGCCGCTCTTCGAGGGCTCGACCGTGCGCGCCGGCGAAGGGGCACGCGCGCTCGTGCGCCTGCCGGACGGCTCGACCTTGTTTCTCCGCGCGGGCACCACCCTGAAGCTCCTCGCGGCGAGCGTCGAGCTCGTGGAGGGCGAGTACTGGCTCGATTTACCGCCGGCCGAGCGCGAGCCGCTCGCGCACGTCGCGGGCGACACGGCCGTGTCCGCGGCCGACGCGGCGATGTCGATCGCGCGCAAGGCGGAAAACGTCGAGATCTACGTGGCGCGCGGCACCGCCGTCGTCACCGCGAAGGGCGGCCGCGTCGAGGTGCAAGCGGGCACGCGCGCGACCAGCAAGGCAGGCGCCGCGCCCGAGGTTCTTCCCGTCGCGTTCTGGGAGGACTGGACCGGCGGCATGGCGGACGTCGCCGGCGGGCTCGCGATCGGAGCCGGCAGCGGCGCGCTCTTCGGCATCGACGCGGGTGGCGATCCCGGCAGCGCCGCACAGCGGCTCCACATCAAGAGCCAATCGGTCCGCGCGGTGATCAAGAACGGCCTGGCCGAGACCAGCGTCGACCAGACCTTCTTCAACCCCACGCCGCGCCCGCTCGAGGGCTGGTATTGGTTCACCGTCCCGGCCGGCGCGAGCGTCACGGGCTTCGCGGTCGAGACCAACGGCGTGCTCGTCGAGGGCGAGTTCGTCGAGCAAAAGGAAGCCGCGGAGAAGTACGTGGGCGCGCGCGCGGCCGGGTTCTCGCCGGCGATCCTCGAGTGGGTCGACGGGCGCAACTACCGCGCTCGGATCTACCCAGTGCCCGCATCGGGATCGCGACGCGTCGTGGTGCGCTACCTCGAGCTTCGCCCCGTGCTCGAGAAGAAATTCACCTACGTCTACCCGCTCGGGCGGGCGCGCGCGCGCATTGGCGAGCTGTCACTCGCGGTCGAGCTCGGCGAGGAAGGCAAGAACATGAAGCTTGCCACCGTGAGCGATGCCCGCGTCGAGGATGGCGGCACCCGCGTCACGATGCGCCGCAGCGGATTCACGCCGCGGGCGGACTTTCAGCTCGAGGCGACCCTCGCCGAAGACCGCCCGACCTTGTCGGTCGCGCGCTTCTCCGCGAACGACGGCAGCGCCGACTACGTGATGGCCCGCTACGTGCCGGACGTCGACTGGGGCAAGGTGAAATCCATGCCGGCCGACGTCGTGCTGGTCGCGGACACCTCGGCCGCCGGCGACGAGTCCCAGAAGCAGCTGCAGCGCGCAGCGATCGAGGCCCTCGCGCGCTCGCTCAGCGACAAGGACCGCTTCGCGCTCGTCGCCCTCGACGTGCGGCCGCGCGTGCTTTACCCGGAAAAGGGCCTCGCGCCAGCGACCGAGGCCGAGATCGCCAAGGCGCTCGAGGCCCTCGCCGGCGTCGCCCCCGGCGGCGCGACGGATCTCGCCGCGATGTTCGAACCGTCGCTCGCACGCCTTCACGAGAGCGAGCAACCGGCCGTGGTCTACGTCGGCGACGGCTTACCGACGAGCGGCGAAGCGACCGGAGAGGCCCTCGCCGAGCGCCTTCGCCGCGCGCTCTCGACCTCCCGCGCGAGGCTCTTCACGGTCGGGGTCGGGGCCGATGCCGATCACGCGTTGCTCGACGCGCTCGCGCGGACTGGCGGCGGGCGCCCGTTCCGCATCGCTCGCGACGCGGACGCGACTCCAGCCGCGCTCGAGCTCGCCGCGGCCATCAAAGAGCCGACAATCACGGGGTTTTCGCTCGAGCTCGGCGCGGGACTCGACGAGCCGTTCGTCAGCGCGAGCGGCAAGGTGTCGCGCGGCGACGACGTCACGGTGCTCGCGCGAACGCACCACGAGATCCCGAGCGAGGTCACCGTGCGCGGACGGCTCGCGGGAGAATCGTTCGAGAAGAAGGCGAAGGTCACGATCGATCGCTCCCTCGTCGCGAAGTTCGTGCCGCGCCTGTGGGCCTCGGAGTACGTGCGGCGCTTGCTCGGCGCCGCCGGCGGTCCCGAGACCGAGCGCGGGCGCATCGTCTCGCTCGGCATCGACTACGGCATCGTGACGCCCTTCTCGAGCCTCCTCGCGCTCGACAACGAGGCCTCGTACTCGCGCATGAACATCCAGCGAAAGCGCTCGGTGCTCCGCGGCGTGCGACTCGGCAGCCTGACGCCCCAGGCTGAGCTGCGCGAGCCGTTCGAGCACGCGCCCTCGGAGGTCGCGTTCGGCTGCAACAAGTACGACGCGCGCCGCGCGGGCGGCGAGCCGGACGACACCGAAGCGCAGCCGATGGAGGGCGCGCAGGCGCCGGCGTCGACGGCGTCACCAGCGCCGCAGGCCGCGCAGCCCCAAGCGGCCGAAGGAGAGCGCGTCGAGTCGAAGACCGACGGCGGCCAGCGCGAAGGGAGCGGGGCGAAGCCCGCCGAAGGGCGCGATGAAGCTTCGGCCAAGTCGCTCGCCGATGCCGACGGTGAGCCCGCGGGATCTCCACCCGTCTCCAGAAGCCCGAGCCTCGGCGGTCGCGCGCGAGGCGACGTAGCCGAGGACCGCGTCGATGCCCCGGCGCCTCCGCAAGGCAACGTCGCCGGGCTCGGCGCGCGCGACGGCGACGTCGGGGGCCTCGGCAAGAAGACCGGCACGGGCAGCGGCTTCGGGTCCGGACAGGCGCGCGAAAAGAACAAAGAAGCGGGCCAGGCGTGGCACCGTCCGAGCCCCCCCGTCGTCGCGCCGAGCGTGTGCAGCGACGTCGCGGCGCGCCCGCTCGAGCAGCGTCTCCCGGTGTGGCGCCGGCGCATCCGCACCGCCACGACCGCGGCCGAGCTCATCGAGCGGCACCACGCCGCGGTCCGCGCCTGCGAGGTCACGGACTGGCTCGCCGAGCGCGAGTTCTTGCGCATTCTGCAGCTCAGGGTGAGCGACGAGGCGACGGCGCGCGCGCTCCTCGTTCACCTGGCGCCGCGCCGGGACGTGCAGAAGTTCGTCGCACGCCTCATCCTTCGTCGCGTGACCGACGAGCGCGTCATCGCCGCCGTCGAGACGGCGCTCTTCGGCGGCAGCGTCGACTGGCTCGCCGTCGATCGCGGGCTCACCGAACTAGCGAAGCTCGAGGAGCGCATCGAGAAACTTCGCGACGTGATGGAGCGCGCGCCGGGCGATCCGAACGGCGTCATCCGCATGGTGCGGCTCCTCGCGAACGCCGGGCGCAGCGACGAGGCCCTCGCGCTCGGCCGCGGACTACGAGACTCGGGCGTCTTCACGGTCCGGATGGCGCGACAGCTCGGCGACGTGCTCGCTCGCGCGAAGAACGAGGACGAGGCGATCCGCACCTATTCGGAGATCGTCGAGTTCGACCCGCAAAACCTCGGCTCGCGGCGCCTCCTCGGCGACATCTACCTCGCGCGCGGCTGGCACGAGCTCGCCTACCGCCAGTTCAAGACGGCGACCGAGCTCGTCCCGAGCGACGCGGCCTCGTGGCTGCGGCTCGCGGCGTCTGCCGCCGGCGCCGGCAGGGTCGATGAGGCGCTGCGCCTCGAACGACAGGTGGCAGCGAGCGAAGGCCGCCCAGGCCCCGACGACCCGCGCCGCTTCGCGCGCCTCGCCTCCGCCGCCCGCCTCGCGCGCCTGCTCGAC
>SYFR01000393.1 GCA_005800325.1 Myxococcales bacterium
GAGAGCCGCCTGCTCGGGGCGCTGCGCGGCGGCGCCGTCGTCGCGACGCGCGAGGCTGCGACCGGACCGACGCGCGACTGCAAGGCCGGGTGGCAGGGGCTCGTGCCGTCGGGCTTCGTGTGCAAAGACGACGTGACGCACGACCTCGCGCATCCCATCCTGCGCGCCGCTTCGCGTGGTCCCGACGTGTCCCACTCGCTGCCGTACATGTACGGGACGGTGACGCGCGGCGGCCCGGTCTATGCGCGCGTGCCGACCGCAGCCGAGCTCGCGACGCACGAGCCGAGCCTCGAGAGGCACCTCGCGAAGTGGGCGGACGACGAGGTGAGCGGGGCGGGCTACGGCCTCGATGTGTGGCTGCGTCACGCGCCGGGACGTGAGGTACCCGACGCGCTCACCGCGCTGCGCGATCGCGTGACGGACCCGGAAATTCCGTGGTTTTTGCGCGACCATCGCGCCGTCCCGAACCTCTCCGGGCTCGTCGCCTCGGACGGCGCGGTGCGCGTGGATCAGATCGATCGCCGCCAGGGTCGCTCCTTCACCGAGAGCTTCCTGTTCGAGGGCCGGCGCTACAACGTGACGCCCGATCTCGTCGTCATTCCCGCGGACCGCTTTCGTCCCATCCGCGGCTCGTCGTTTCACGGCTTCGAGATCGCGCGCGAGCGGGTGCCGCTGCCCTTCGCGCTCATCCGGCGTGCGGGCGGCAAGCGCTACGCGCTCGATCCAAAGAAGAAGAAGCTCGTCGAGACGGGCGAGCTCGAGCACCGCGCGCTCGTGCGCCTCACCGGCAAGCAGCAGTTCTTTCGCGGGCGGCTGCACTTCGAGACCGTGGACGGCGACTACATCGACGATCGCCACGCGAGCCGCGTCGACCCCGCCAAGCGCTGGCCGAAGTGGGCGCAGGACGGGCAGAAGTGGCTCGACATCAACCTGACGAAGCAAGTCCTCGTGGCCTACGAGGGCCAGAGCATGGTCTACGCGACGCTCATCTCGAGCGGCGAGGACGGGCTCGCCGATCCCGCGACGAGCAAGCGCGCGACGATCCGCGGCATCTACCGCATCCATACGAAATGGGTGTCCGCGAAGATGGATTCGCAGGCCGTGGGCGAAGAGTTCGAGCTCCGCGATGTACCGTACGTGCAGTACTTCGAGGAGGGCTACGCGCTCCACGGCGCGTACTGGCACGACGGCTTCGGCACGCCGAAGAGCCACGGCTGCATCAACCTCGCGCCCGAGGACGCGCGGCGGCTCTTCTCCTTCACCGAGCCCGCGGTGCCGCCCGGATGGCACGGCGCGATGAAGCCGCTCACGGGCACGATCCTCTTCGTGCACCCTTGATCGCGGAACGCACTCGCTCGTGCGCTTGCGGCGCGCGACCCGCACCGTTAACGATGCCGCATGCGCATCGCCGTCATCGGGACGGGTTACGTCGGGCTCGTCACCGGCGCGTGTCTCGCGGATTTCGGAAACGACGTCGTCGCGGTCGAGCTCGACGAGGCGCGGCTCGCGCGACTCCTGGCGGGCGAGCTGCCGATCTACGAGCCCGGCCTCGACGTGCTGATCGCGACGAACCGCGCCGCCGGGCGCTACCGCCTCAGCCGCGACCTCGAGAGCGCCGTCCGCGACGCCGAGGTCGTCTACCTCGCGATACGCGTCGCCGTGAATGTGAGCGGCGAGCCGCAGGTCGCCGAGCTGATGGACGTCGCCGATCGCATCGGCAAGGTGCTCGGCGCGGGCGCGGCGGGCGACTACAAGGTCATCGCGGTGCGCACGACCGTGCCCGTGGGCACCGTGGACCGGCTGGGCGTTCGCATCGGCGTTCTCGCTACCGCGCCTTTCGGCGTGGTGTCGAACCCGTCGTTCTTGAAAGAGGGCAACGCGGTCGAGGATTTCATGAAGCCCGACCGGCTCGTCATCGGCACCAGCGACGGGCGCGCCGCGGAGATCATGCGCCGCGTGTACTCGCCGCTCGTGCGCACGCGCGACTGCATCTTCGTCACCGACTCGCGCTCGGCCGAGCTCTCCAAGTACGCCACGAGCGCGCTCTTGGCTTCGCGTGTCTCGTTCATGAACGACCTCGCGATGCTGGCCGAGGAGGTCGGCGCGGACATCGAGACGATCCGCAAGGTGATGGGCGCGGACGCGCGCATCGGGCAGAAGTACCTGTTCGTCGGTCCCGGCTTCGGCGGCAGGCTGCTGCAGAACGACCTCAACTCGCTCTTGCACGCGGCGCGCGAGGCGGGGCGCGACCTCGCGATCGTGCGCGCGACCCACGAGATCAACCAGCGGCAAAAGCGCGTCCTCACCGACAAGCTCGAGCGGGCGCTCCAGGGCTCGGTCGACGGCAAGCGCGTCGCGATCTGGGGCCTCGCCTTCAAGCCGAAGAGCGCCGATCTGGGCGAGGCGCCGGCGCTGACCCTCATCGACGAGCTGCTCGAGCGGGGCGCGAAGGTCGTGGTCCACGATCCGCGCGCGCTCGACAACGTCCGCGCCCTCTACGGCGAGCGGCTCGAGTACGCGGCCGACATGTACGACGCCGCGGACGGCGCCGACGCGCTCGCGCTCGTGACCGAGTGGCACCAGTATCGGCGCCCCGATTTTCGGCGCCTGTTCCAGTCGATGCGGACGCCGCTCTTGCTCGACGGCCGCAACGTCTGGGAGCCGAGCGAGCTGCGGGAGCTCGGCTTCCGCTACCTCGGCATCGGCCGCAGCGCGTGACGGCGACGACGTGGGCGGCTCGCGGCGCGCCCCATCGGCGGGGCTCGGGCAGCGGCCTTCCGCCATCCGCGCGGCTTCCACGCTTGAA
>SYFR01000394.1 GCA_005800325.1 Myxococcales bacterium
CCGCCGCTGCCGCCCGCGCCACTGTCCGAGTCGCCACCGAAGAGGGTCACACTCGAGCCGCATCCGAAGCCGACGACGCTGACCACGGCCGAGAGCAAAGCGAATGAAGCGCGCATCGGGCGAGGCTATTATACCGAGTCCATCGAAACGACGGGTATTTCGACCGCCGCAACGGGGCGCGCTGCGAGGATTCCGTGGGATCCCGCACAGTCATTGCTTTCGCTGACTCGCGCGATACGGCTCAGGGCATCGAGTCCATGGCAACGACGGTTATTTCGCTGGGCCTTCGCTGGTACGCGGTCGCGCTCGGGCTCGCGCTCGTCGCGTGCGGCGCCGGCGATCCGGCGCTCGGCGATCCCGCTCCGCTACCGCTGGGCTCGCTCGAGCAGCCGATCATCAACGGCAACATCGACACGACGCACGACGCGGTCGTCCTCGTCGGCACCAGCAACTCGGCGTGCTCGGGGACCCTCATCGCGAAGAACGGGGCGACCGCCTTCGTGCTCACGGCCGCGCACTGCGGCGACCCCGAGTTCGTGCTGCAGGGCGACGACTACGAGAGCCCCGACGTCTACTTCTCGGTCGCGAAGAGCGCACGCCACCCGGGCTGGAAGGGCACGCCGCCGAACTACGACTTCATGATGGTGCAGGTGAGCGGCGCGGAGGCATCCACTCCTGTCATCCCCGCGATGTCGCCGGCGGAGGACAGCCTCATGGCGGGCGCGACCGTGCGCCATGTCGGCTATGGCAAGGCCGGGCCTGCGCCGGGTGCCGCGACGACCGAGCGTCACGAGCTCACCGGCTCGCTCGCCACCGCGCAGCCGATCACGCTCACCTACAAGCAGCCGAACGGCGGCCCGTGCTCCGGCGACAGCGGTGGCCCGCAGCTCACGCTCGGCACCGAGCGCGTCGCGGGCGTCACGTCCGCCGGCGACGTGAACTGCAAGATCTCGGGCGTGAGCGGGCGCGTGTCCGCTGTCTACGACACGTTCATCGTGCCGTTCATCAACGACTCGCCGCCGGCGCAGCAGACGTGCGACCAGTGCACGCAGGGCGCCACGACCGGGCAGAGCTCGGGCTGCTACGACAAGGTCAAGGCGTGCCTCAACGACGGCCCGTGCGGCGGGCTCGTGAGCTGCCTCGAGGCATGCGGAGCCGGCGATCAGGCGTGCGTCAACGGCTGCGCCAGCAAGTACGGCGCGGGGATCGCGAAGTACAACGCGATCTTCACGTGCGTGTGCGAGGTCGCGTGCGTCGCCGAGTGTGCGGGCGAGGCCTTGTGCGACTCGGGCGGAGGCACCACGGCGGCGACGAGCGGCTCGGCCGCGTCGGGCGGAGGCACCACGGCAGCGACGAGCGGCTCGGCGGCGACCACCACCACGACGACCGGCGGCGCGGGAGGCGCGGGCGACGACGGCTGGGTCGCCGGCGACACGGCGAAGCAGGACTACGATGGCGTCGTCCTCTCGTCGCAGTGTGGCCTCGCCGCGCGCGCCGCCATCGGCCGCCGCCCCGACGCTCGCCGTGGCACGTCGGCGTGGAGCATCGGGCTCGTCGCGCTGTGCCTCGCGGCCATGCGACGGAGCGTTCGCTGCCGTAGTCGAATCTGCTGAATCGACGCGCTCGGGCTTCTGATAGCGTGGCGTCCTGGGCATGCCTTCGCGTGCCGCCCACGACGAAGCGATGCGCGCATCCATCACTGCCTTCACCGCACTCTCACTCGTTGTCGCTCCCTTCGCGCTCGGTTGCTCCGGCGCTCCCGAGAGCGAGTCCCTGGCCGCGGCGCGCGACGCCATCATCAACGGTGAGCTCGACACCGAGCACCAGGCCGTCGCCGCCATCTTCGCGTCGATGAGCGCTTGCACCGGCACCGTGATTCAGGTCTCGGGCGGCAGCGCGTACGTGCTCACGGCGGCGCACTGCTTCGGCAACGGGCCGATCGAATACGTGGTCTTGGGCGACGACTACCAGTCGGCGAGTGCGGTGCTGAACGTCGTCGACTATCAGGTGCACCCGCTCTACGACGACCAGCAGCTCGTCTACGATTTTGCGATGATTCGCGCGGTGCCTGCGGGGCCCTCGACGCCGTTCATCCCGGTGCTCACGCCCGAAGAGGACTTCATCGCGCCGGGCACGGCGCTCGAGCACGTCGGCTACGGCCTCACGAGCTATCCGAACGGAAGCACCACGCAGCGCCACCACGGCTTCGGCTCGATCGATCAGCTCGACCCCGTTCGCATCTCCTATCAGCAGCCGACCGTGGGCCCGTGCTCGGGCGACAGCGGCGGACCGAACCTCGTCGACACGCCATCGGGCGAGCGCGTCGCCGGCGTCGTCTCGTATGGCGACCAGGAATGCAAGCAGGTCGGCGTGAGCGGACGCGTCACCACGGTCTACAAACCCTTCATTCTGCCGTTCCTCGGGGGCGATCCCGGCGCGACGAGCGCGACGACGGCCTCGACGGGAGCCGGGCCGTCGACGACGACGACGAGCGGCGGCGCGACGACGGGCGTGGGCGGCGCGGCGCCCGGCGGGTGGGTCGCGGGCGATCTCGAGAAACAGGACTACGACGGCCAGATCTTGATGTCGCAGTGCGCGGCGCTCCCGCCGGCTTCTGCGAGCGCGCGCGCAGCGGGGGCGGCGCCGTGGCTCGTCCTTTGGGCCTCGCTCGGCGTCGCGCGGCTTCGTCGTCGCCCGCCGCGATAGCCAAGCTCGACGTGGCGCGGTATGAGTCCGCGCCAGAGCGTTCATCATGGCGTATCGCACGGGTCGCACGAAGGAGCTGCGCGTCGAGATGGACCGCGTGCTCGCGGCGCTCGGGCTCGCGGCGCACGTGCCCGCGTTCGACGCGTGGCTCGACTCCGACGCCCTGGCACGCGCGCTCGGCGACGGCGAGCGGCTGCTCGTGCGCGGGTTTTCGGCCGACGTCGCGGAGCGGGACGACGGCTACGGGCCGCTGCCGGTGCCCGCGATCTGGCTCCGTGTCGACGCCGGCCCGGAGGTCGCCCGGATCGCGGATGGGGCGTCGGCGCCGGTGCTCGCCACGCTCGAGGCCGTGGTCGTGCGGCGCGAGGTGGCGCGGTGCTGCGAGTCGAGCCGCTGCACGCGCGAGCGCGTCGCCCATTCGCTCTGCCTGTCCCTCCGCGACGGGGGCGCGGCAAGGACGGAGGTGCTCGTCGGCGAGCTCGAAGCCGAGGACCGCGCGCTCTCGGTCGCGCGGGCGCTCGCGAGTCGGACCGGCGCGCGCCTCGAGGTCGTAGGCTTCGAGACCGCCGCGCTCGCGGCGGCAGACGCGGACTCCGCGCCGAGCGCCCGCGAACCGGCGCACGTCACGGCTCACGAGCTCGCGCGCTGGTCGCTCCGAAGGGAGGCCGGGCGCTACGTCGTGCGCGACCATGCGACGCGCGGGCCACGCGAGGCCTACCCCGTCGAGCTCGCGTTGTTCCTGTTGCTGCTCGCCGGCGCTCTCGGCGCGCTCGCGGCCGCGACCCTCGCGTTTTCGGCGGGCATGCGGGAGCGTGCGTTCATGGCCGCGGTCGTTGGCTTCGTCATGGCGATCGCGAGCTTCGCGACGTGGCGGATCGCGCGCTGGTCGTCGAAGTATCGCGCGCAGAACGCGGCGCTTGCGTGGATCGGCTGCGCGCGCGTCGTGCCGGCGCCGTGGCTCGACCGCGAAGGCGCGATCGCGCTCGCGCTCGAGGGGCGCTACGGCGCGGCGCTCGCGGCAGGCGAAGTGAGCGGGCTCGAGGCGCGCGACGAGGGCGGCGAGCATGCCTTGACCTGCGTGACCGAGCACGGCCGCTACGAGCTCGGTCGCCTGCCGTCCGTTCGCATCGCCGAGGCATGGCGCACGGCGCTCGAGGCGCTCGTTCGTCGGGTGGCGCACGAAGAGCCGCAGGCTTCGGTCGCGAGCCGCGCGCGAGACGTCGCGGTCGTCGCGCTGGCTCTTGTGCTCCTGCCTTGCCTCGCGGCGTGTCGCGCCGATGGCGGGCGCTACCCGGACACCGGCGACTCGAGCGCGCTCGGACCGCTGCCAGGCGTCACGTCGAGCGCGAGTTCTTCCGCGTCGGCGAGCGCGGGCTCTGCTCCATCGGCGAGCGCGGGCTCTGGTCCATCGGCGAGCGCGGGCTCTGCTCCATCGGCGAGCGCGGGCTCTGCTCCATCGGCGAGCGTGGGCTCTGATCCATCGGCGAGCGCGGGCTCTGGTCCATCGGCGAGCGTGGGCTCTGCTCCATCGGCGAGCGCGGGCTCTGGTCCATCGGCGAGTGGGAGCGCCGGGCCTCCGGAAGGCCCCACTGCGGCGCTCAGCGCCTCACCCAGCGCGAGCGCGCACACCGCCGCGCCTCCGTCGAAGGGCCCGCGTCTCGCCTTCGTCGAGGACGACGTGCCTCGGGGGCTCGAGCGCGCAAAGGCCGAAAAAAAGGCGCTTTTTGTCGAAGTGTGGGCGCCGTGGTGCCACACCTGCCTGAGCATGAAGGCGTTCGTCCTGTCGGATCCCGCGCTCGTGCCGCTCGAAGCGCGGGCGGTGTTCGCGGCGATCGACAGCGATCGCCCCGAGAACGGCACCTTCGTCGAGAAGTACCGCGTGGGGGTGTGGCCGACCCTGTTCGTCCTCGACGCGACGAACGGCGACGTGCTCGGACTCTGGGAGGGTGCCGCGTCGGTCGATGAGCTTCGCGCGTTCGTGACCGACGCCGTCGACGCGCGTGACGCGAGCGCCGCTCCCGCGAGCCCCGTCGCCTCGCTCGTGGCGGCAGGGCGCGCGCAGGCCGCCGGAAGATGCGCCGAAGCAACGCGCCACTACCGCGCGGCGCTCGACAAGGGTGGGCCGAGCTTCCCGCGGCGCAGCGAGGCGCAGAAGGGGCTCATCTTCTGTCAGATGCGCGAGCGCAAATACGGCGACTGCGTCGAGACGGGCCTCGCCCACATCGCGAGCATCGACGGGACCTCGTCGCCCGCGGATTTTGCGGGCACGATGCTCTCCTGCGCCGCTGCGCTCACGGCCCCGACGACGCCCGTCCTGGACAACGAAGATGCCTTGGCGGAGCGGTATCGCGCGCTCGACGCGACCAAGAAGCGCGCGCGCGAGGCGGCGGCCCAGCGCCTCCGCGCGCTGACCGAGGCGCCGCCCGCCGGCAG
>SYFR01000395.1 GCA_005800325.1 Myxococcales bacterium
CACGAACGGCCGCTCGAGCGCGCCGCTCAAGAACACGTTGTCGGGCGTGAGGTCGCGATGAATGAGGCCGACCGAATGCGCCGCGTCGAGCGCCGTCGCGATCTGCCGAACGATTTGCGCCGCGACCGCGGGATCGAGCCGACCCGCCCGCTCGATGACGCTGCCGAGCGACTCCCCCTCGAGCAGCTCCATCACGATGAACGGCGTGTCGTCGGCGGTCTCGCCGGTGCCGAAAACCCGGACGACGTGCGGGCAATCGATCCGCGCCGCCGCCGCCGCTTCACGCTGAAACCGAACGAGGCCCGCGCGATCGCGGGCGACGGACTTCGCGATGATCTTCACCGCCACGTTGCCGCGGTAGCGCTCGCTCGTCGCGGCCCACACGCTGCCCATCGCCCCCTGCCCCAGCGGGCGCACGAGCACGAGCCCTGGCTCGAGCACGGTCCCTGCTGCGACGTTCATCGGCGCTGAGATGATACCGCGCCCCTTCGCCTCCAAGCACAATTCAGCGCGAAGGCGAAGGGCTCCCCCTGGCGCGGCCCTGGCATGCCCGGCGCGGCCGGTCTCAACCGAGCCGGTCACGGAGGCCGCTCGCGCGCCTCACCTTGCGCTCGATCGCGGCGCGCAAGGCCTCGACGCTGCCGTAAATCCGCACGCGCGCCTTCGCACGGCTGATGCCGGTATAGACGAGCTCGCGCGAGGTGAGGCCCGACGCGCGCTCGGGCAGCACGACCGCCACTTCGTCGACCTCGCTGCCCTGGCTCTTGTGAATGGTCATCGCGTACGCCGTCTCGTGGGCCGGCAGCCGCACCGCCGCGATCGAGCGAAAGCCTTGGCCCTCGTCGCGAAAGAACGCGTGCGCCACGCCAGCGACGCGGCAGACGACTCCGACGTCGCCGTTGAAGAGCCGGCTGTCGTAGTCGTTCTCCGTCACGAGGATGGGGCGCCCGTCGTAGTGGACGTCGGCCGTCGGGACGCCGAGCTCGTCGCGCAAGAGCTCCTCGACCGCTTGGTTCAGGCCAGCCACGCCGAGTCGCCCTTCTCGGTGGGTGCACAAGATGCGAAACCGCGCGAGCTGCGAGAGGCGCGCCGCGGGGTCGTGCGTCCCAAACCAAGAGTAGTGGCGAAGCACGCTCGCACCGAGCGCACCCTCGAGCGGCGCGCGAGCATCGAGCCCCTCGAGGCCGACGTCGGGACCGCCGCCCGCGATGGCGTCGAGCGCGTCCGCCGCGGCCCCGGCGCGCACCGCCGCGGACAGGCGGGCGATCGGGCCGTCGTCGCGATAGCGGTGACTCCGCGTGAGGTGGGTGCTCGCGCCCGGGAGCCCGTAGAGCTCGGCGAACACCGAGCCTGCCTCGACGCTCGCGAGCTGGTCCTTGTCGCCGAGCAAGATGACGCGCGCGCTGACGGGCAGCGCGGAGAGGAGCTTCGCCATGAGCGCGACGTCCACCATCGAGGCCTCGTCGACGACCGCGACGTCGCACACGAGCGGGAGCTCGGCCGTGTGTCGGAAGCGCGTCGGTGTACGCGGAAGAAAGCCGAGCGCGCGGTGGATCGTCGAGGCGTCGCGCGCGTGCGCGAACAGTCGCTCCTTGATCGGCATTGCTACATCGAGCGTGCGCGCCTGGCTCGCTACCGACTCGCGCAAGCGATCGGTGGCCTTGCCGGTGGGAGCGAGCAGACGCACGACGGGCAGCGGCGCACCGCGAGCCGCCGCTCGTTCCTCGAGCAGCGCGAGCAGGCGCACGACCGTCGTCGTCTTGCCGGTGCCGGGGCCGCCGCTGATCACGGCGCACGGGCTCGCGAGCGCCATCATCGCGGCTTGCTCCTGGACTGGGTCGCTCGCGCCCTTCGGGAAGAGGCGCGACACGCCGTCGGCGAGGGCTGCATGCTCGAGGCACGGCTCCTCGAGGCTCGCGGTCGGCCGCCGCCGCGCCACGACGGCACGCGCCACCGTGCGCTCGTACTCGAAATAGCGACGCAGGTAGAGCCTTCCCGTCGAGTCGAGCACGAGCGGCGCGAGCGGGCACTCGCCCCCGAGCGCTTCGGGCGCCGCCGCGACGAGCGGGCTCGAGCGCAGCGCAGCCAGCCACGCGTCGAGCCCAGGCAGCGCCAGAATAGGCGGCTCGGGCCCAGTCATGGCGAGCGCACGCTGCTCGTGCCCTGGCTGCCCGTGCCCAAGGTTTGCGGGCCCTGGCTGCGTGCTCGGGACGAGCGCGCCGAGCTCGTCGGGGAGCGGCTCGGACACGAGCGCGGGAAGCTCCGCGCACACGTCCCCGCGGCGAATGGCGCGACTGGCGAACGCGACGCCGAGCCGCACGAGGTCGTCATCGGCCTCGCCGAGGCGCGTCAATGCGAGCGCGAGCTCCACGTCGAGGGAGCCGAGCACGCCACGGTCCTCGAACACGGCGAGGTTGGCGCGTCGCTCGAGCCCGCCCGAGGTGGCGCGCGGCCCGTTCGCCTCGCTCGAGACGCGAGCCCGCCTAGCCACGATGGACGCCCTCCGCGTTGCTGCCGTGCAGCGCGCCGAACAGCTGGGAGAGGGCCTCGATCCGGGCGAGCGGCGGCTTCTCGAAGAAGCTGCCGGCGGCAGGTCCGGAAGACTCGGTCATGCCTTTGACAAACAGGTAATGAACCCCACCGAAATGCTCCTCGTAGTCGTAGCCGCGCAGGCGCTGCGACAGGTGCCGGTGCAGCGCGAGAACGTAGAGGTGGTATTGCAAGTAGTAATGGCCATGACTCATGGCCTCTGGCAGCCGCGCCGTCGCATAACTAGCGAGCGATTCGCCGAGATGATTCGTCTTGTAGTCGGCAAGGTAGTAGCGACCGCGATGTCGAAACACGAGGTCGACGTAGCCTTTCAAGAAGCCCTCGAGCGGCGCGAATCCCAAGCGCTCGACGCGCCCGGCATAGCCAGGCTCGAGCGCCTCTGACGGATGCTCGGCGAAGATCCGAGCGAGCGCCTTCGGCGACAACAGACCAACGTCGAAGGCGAGCCCGAGCTGTGCGTGCTCCCGCGGGGCCTTGATGCGCTCCTGGGTGCGGACTCCTCGGCGCCCGCCTCCCGCTCCGCCATCGAGCTGCGCCTCCGAGCCTCGAGCGCGCGAAGCCAGGTGCCGCCGAATCGGCATGTGAAACTCGAGCTCGTCGAGCCGGTCGGCGCGCGCGATGTCGGCGAGCCGAAGTGTCCCCGAAGAGCCGGGCACGGCACCGATCGCGAACGGGGTGGCGAAGATCTCCTCGGCAGCGGCGGCCACCGTGGGCGCGAGCGACGCCGGGTAGCCGTGCCGCACGAGGCGCTCGCCCGCGAGCCGCTCGAGCGTCGCTGCGTGGGAGGAGAACTCCGCGTGCTCGAAGAGCTCGTGAAAGAACGTGCCCGCCCGTGCGCCGCGCGGAAAGTCGCCGAGCAAGCAGGGCCCGGTCAACGCGCCCTCGACCGCTCGCGCCGCGCTCGCCTCCGCCGCCGCTCGGCCGGCCACCGCTTCATCCCGATCGCGGCCCACGTCGGCCATGGGCAGCGGGGTCGCGCCGGGGGCCACAAGGCGCGTGAAGCTCGCGAGGACATGGCTCGCGACGAGGCCGCGAGAGAACCTGCGCGCCGCGAGCGTCGGGGCCAGAGGCACGCTCGCGGACAGGTCGACGAGCGCTGCGCCGCGCGCGAGGTTGGTGCAGGCGATGGCGCCGCCGGACGCGGCCTCGAGCTCTTCGAGCCGCGCCGAAATGCCGGCTTCATCGAGCGCCTTCACGTGCACACGCAGCGAGTCGACCGTGGCGTTCGTCGGCGCCGCCGAGCTCATCGGCTCGGCAGGGCTCATCGGTGCCGCGACGTCGCGGCCGAAGAGCAAGCAATCGAGCGCCGACAGCTCGCGCTGTTTCGTCATGCCCCATGCGAGCACCGTCCGGTGCTTCGCGCGCGTCAGAGCGACGTACGCCAGCCGCACGTCCTCGGCGAGGGACTCCCGTTCGTGACGCTCAATGGCCCATTGGGCGCGTGCGCCGTCGTCGGCTCCGCCCGAGAGCATGTGGATCTCGAGCCGATTGGCGCCGTGCACGAAGAGCTCAGTCGCCTTGCGGATGGCGCCGTCCCACAGGAATGGGCAATAGACAATTGGGTAGTCGAGCCCCTTGCTCTTGTGCACCGTAGTGACAATGACGGCGCTCTCGTCGCTCTCGAGCCGCAGCTGCTCTTCATCGGGACGCGAGGCCTCATCCCGGCGCCGCGCGACGAGCCACGCGACGAGCGCACGCGGGCCGAGGTGCAGCGTCGTCTCGGCGACGTGCAAGAGCTCGACGAGGTGGGCAAAGTTCGTCATGCGCCGCTCGCCGTCAGGACGCGCCATGAGCCTCGCTGGCACCTCGAAGCGCCGCGCGAAGGCGCTCGCCATCTGCACGAAGCCCCGCTGATGCCAGAGCTGGGCGAGCTCCGTGAAGTCGCGCGCCCGCGCCTCGAGGCGAGCGCCATCCAACTCGTCCATCCGCACGAGCTCCGCCGCCGTGACGCCGATGAGCGCCGTGATGAGCGCGCCCCGCAACGCGCGCGGCCGCCCCGGAGCGAGCAGCGCCTCGAGCACGAGCAGGAGATCGCCCGCGTCGTCGACGCCGTAGGCCTCGTCTTTGGCAAACACGCTCTGATCGCCAGTGACGACGCTCGGCACGCCGAGCGGGGCGAGCCGTGCCTGCACGAGCGCCGCCTGCGCGTTCGTCCGCGTGAGCACGGCGATGTCGCTCGGTAGCACCGGCCGCCCATCGAGCATCACGCGGGGAGCGCCGTGCTCGAGGTCGGCCGCGAGCAGCTGCGTCACGTCGGCCGCGAGGTCATCGAGGATGGCCTCGGTGAGCAGCTCCTTGGTCGCGTGGAGCTTGCGCGCGGCGGCCAGCCGCAAGGGCGCGATGGGGCTCTCCGCCGCGCTGGTCACGGCATTTGTCGCGCCGGGACGTGCGTCGACGAGCGGAAAGCCAATTCCCGGCACGAGGAAGGGCGAGGGACGCGCCGCACTGGGCAACAGTCTCGCCGTCGGGCCCATAAACACGCACTCGGTCGCGCGCACGAGCCCCGGATCGCTCCGGTAATTGCGGCTCATCGTGTAGCCGTGGCCCTCGGGGACGCTGCCCTTCGCGTCGAGATAGGCAAAGACGTCCGCGCCGCGAAATCCGTAGATG
>SYFR01000396.1 GCA_005800325.1 Myxococcales bacterium
CATTTTCCGGGCACGCGCGTCGTGCGGCTCGAGCAGAACTACCGCTCGAGCGAGGCCGTGCTCGAGGTCGCGAACGCCGTCTTGGCGGCGAGCCGCTCGCGCCGGCACGGTAAGACCCTGCGCGCGACGCGAGGCGCCGGCGACCGCGTCAAGCTCGTGAGCCTCCCCGACGGAGCGAGCGAGGCGATCTGGGTGGCCGAGCAAGTGATGAGCCTCTGCGAACGCGAGGACGTGCGGCCGCGCGACGTGGCCATCCTCTACCGCTCGAACCTGCAGGCTCCCGAGCTCGAGAGCGAGCTGCGCGCGCGCGGCGTGCCGTTTCGCGTGTACGGCGGCACCGAGACCTTCGAGCGAAAAGAGGTGAAGGACGTGCTCGCGTATCTCACCGTCGCCGTCGCGCCGCACCGAAGTGAGCTCGCGGTGCGCCGCACGCTCAACTATCCCGCGCGCGGCGTCGGCGATGCGGCCCTCGAGAAGCTCGGCGCGTTCGCCACGCTGCACGACCTCAGCCTGTTCGAGGCGATCGAGAAGAGCCACGCCGTGCCCGAGCTCTCCGCCGTCGCGCGCGAGGGCTGCCGTGCGTACGCCCGCTTGGTCGCGGAGCTTCAGGGCGACGTCGAGCGCCTCGCCATGCCCGCGGTGCTCGAGAGCCTCGCCGAGCGCATCGCCCTCAAGGCCGAGATCTCGAGCGAGACCGGCCCGAATGTGAAGGCGTTCGCGCGGCGCTGGGCGAGCGTCGAGCTGCTCATCAGGATCTTCGGCAAGCGCGCGGCCAAGCTCGCCGACATGAAGCCCGCCGATCGGCCGGCTTCGAAGGACGCCCTCGCGCAGTTCATCCGCCTGCTCACGCTTCGGACCGACGCCGACGAGGCCGACGCGGCCGAGCGCGTGACGCTCGGGACCATGCACGGCAGCAAGGGGCTCGAGTACCGCTTCGTGTTCGCGGTCGGGCTCGAAGAGGGGCTCTTGCCCCACGCCCGCGTCATGGAGACGCGCGCCACCGACGGCGCTCCGCTCGACGGCCGCGAGATCGACGAGGTCGAGCAGGAGCGGCGCCTCTTCTACGTCTGCGTCACCCGCGCGAAGGAGCAGCTCTGGCTCACCCACGCGGGCGCGCGCATCGTGCGCGGCAAGCCACAGAAGCGCGTGCCGAGCCGCTTCTTGCTCGAGATCCCCGACGCCCTCGTCGACAAGGTCGACATCCTCGACAAGCCGCGCCCCGACCCGGGCAAAGAGCTCGCCGGCGCCGAGAGCGTCCTCAAGGCGCTGCTCGCCGCCCGCCGTCCGATCTGAGGCGGGTTCGCGACCATCACGGGGGGCGCGTGCCGTCGGTCACCGCCGGTTCGTCGCCTCGGGTCGCACCGGGGCGCGACCCTGTGCGCTCGATTCTCCCGTCCTCTGGGGCTAGCGTACGGCCCGTGAAAAAGACCAAGATCGTCTGCACCATCGGACCGGCGAGCCGCGAACCGGCGGTGCTCGAGTCGCTGATGCGCGCCGGCATGGACGTCGCGCGGCTCAACTTCTCGCACGGCAGCCACGACGATCACCGCGCGTCGATGCGCGCCGTCCGCGAGGCGTCGCGCGCCGTGGGGCGACCTGTCGCCGTCTTGCAGGATCTGCAGGGGCCGAAGATCCGCGTCGGCCGCCTCGCCGGTGGACGCATGGAGCTCGTGAATGGCCAGCTCGTCTCCATCAGCTACGCGCGCGAGCAGACCGATCTCGCGACCATCCCGACGACGTACGCGGAGCTCGCGGCGGACATTCACGTCGGTGCCACGATCCTCATGGACGATGGCTTGCTGCGCCTCGAGGTCATCGGCGAGGAGGGCGACGTCGTTCGCTGCGAGGTCAAGGTCGGCGGCGTCCTCAGGGACAAGAAGGGCATCAACCTCCCGGGCGTGCGCGTGTCGGCGCCGTCGTTGACCGAGAAAGATCTCGAGGATCTCGCGTTCGGCGCGGAGCTCGGCGTCGACTACGTCGGTCTCTCGTTCGTGCGCGCGGCATCGGACGTGACGCAGGCGAAAGAGCGGCTCCTCGCGCTGGGAAAGAGGACGCCCGTCATCGCGAAGATCGAGACGCCCGAGGCCGTGGCCGACCTCGAGGCGATCCTCGAAGTCGCCGACGGCATCTTGGTGGCGCGCGGCGATCTCGGCGTCGAGATTGGGCCCGAGAAGGTGCCGCTCGTGCAGAAAGAGTGCATCGAGCAGGCGAACCGCCGCGGCAAGCTCGTCATCACCGCGACGCAGATGCTCGAGTCGATGGTCACCTCGACGTTTCCGACCCGCGCCGAGGCCTCGGACGTCGCCAACGCCGTGCTCGATCAGACCGACGCCGTGATGCTCTCGGGCGAGACGGCCACCGGCGCGCACCCCGCGCTTTGCGTCGAGACGATGGTGCGTATCATCGCGGAGATCGAGGGCTCGGAGCGCTACCGGCGCCTGGCCGCGCTGCCGCCGCTCGATCTCTCGCTCGCGGCCAACGCCATCGCGCACGCCGCTGCGGCCGCGGCCTCGAGCCTCGCCGGGGTCTCGGCGATCGCCTGCGTCTCCTTCGACGGCGGCACCGCGACCCTGCTCTCGGACTACCGCCCGCGCGTGCCCATTTTCGCGCTTTGCGCCGACGCCGAGGCCTGCCGCCGGCTCGCGGCCTTCTGGGGCGTGCATCCGCTCGAGTTCGTGGCCGCGGGCGACGAAGCCGCCGAGAGCATCGTCCAGCGCGTCGCGGCGCTCCTGCGCGAGCGCGGGGCAGCGAGCTGCGGGGCTCCGCTCCTCGTCACGCTCGCGAGCGGCCGTGGCGGCACGGCGCACACCGACACGCTCACGATCCGCACGGTGTCCGAGGGCTAGTCGTACACCCGCGCAGCAGTCACCGCGATTCACGGAGGCGACGAGAAGCGGCTCGGGAACGGATCGGCCCCGTGGCGCCGGTCGACCTCGCGCCCGTCGAAGGGCGAGGGCCAGCGCGACGGGTGATCGCCGCTCTCGTGGAACAGCGCGACGCCGATGACGCCGACGTTGCGGGTCTCGCCGTGTTTCTTCGCCGCGTACGAGCTCGCCACGCTGCCGAAGCGGAACGCCGCGACCTCGTCGCTGCTCGTGCGAAAGCCGTCGATCTCGACCTCGTCGTGCGCTTCGAGCAAGTACCCGCGCTTTTTCAGCGCCGCGGGCCGGCCGTCGATGACGTCGAGCCCGTCGACGGACACCACGGCCTCGACGCGGCCGGGGCTGTGGTTCCTCACGACGATCGTGTAGCGCTCGCCCTTGATGCCGCTGACGAAGTTGTCTCCGCCCGCGGTGAAGCCGCTGAGGAAGCGCCCGCGGCCGTCGCGCAGCCCGACGTCGACGTGGCCCGAAGCCACGGGAAAGGACCCGCGATGCTGGCGCGGCCCGAGGCCCGACGCCATCGCGTCGATCCCTTGCGGATCGTTGTAGAAGACCTTGCCGAGCGCGAAGGGGCTCAGCGGCTCGGCGCGGGAGAACGGCGCCGACGTGACACGCGAGAAGCGCTGCTCGCCGAACTGGGTCGCGAGCCCGGGCCGGTGCTCGGGACGCTTCTCACGCTCGAAGGGCTGCGAGCTGCCGGCTCGTGGCGCGCTCTTGCTCGCACCGCTCGCCGCATCGGCGCGGGCCGCGTCGCCGAAGCCTTCGCCATCGGAGTCGAGCTCGGGGGCCGACGTCGTCGGTGCGGACTCGTCGAAGGTCGGGGCGGGTGGCGCGACGCTCGGCGCTGCCTCGCCGCGCGACTCGACTCCGTAGCTCTCGTGCGCGGGTCCGTCCTTCGCGCCGCCGCCCGAGCTCCCCACCGGGACGTTCCGCATCCCGCCTCCCGTGCACCCACCAAGGAGCGCCGTCGCCGCCAAGACCCCGAGACCAAGCTTTGCGTGTGTGCGTGTCATCATCATCGCCTCCGATGACGCAACAACGAGCGCGCCCGCTCGCGCTTACAGTCTCGGCCCCCCTACCCAGGGAAGCTCGGGCGATCCCGCTCGGCTTCGAGCATCAGCTCCCGGAGCTCTTCTTCGAGCTCGGCCGGGTCGATGGCGCCGGCGCCGACCGCGAGCACCCGCCCACGGACGTCGCGCGCGAGCATGTCGTAGCCCTCGCGATCCGCCGCGTAGACGTCCTCCGGCAGCACGAGGACGAGCGGCCGCATCTGCGCGGCGGTGGTCGGCGCGTCGGCGGCGGTGCACTCGACCACGAGCACCTGCGCCCCGAGCGCAGCCTCGCCGACCGCGGCGATGAGCACGTCGGTGCCGCCCACGACCAGCGCGAGCGGGATGTGCACCTTCTTCAGGGTCGGGACCTCGGCCTCTTCCACGCTCATCGATCCTTGCACGCGGCGATCCCCCCGCGCCAGCTGGGGGCATCGAAATAGCTCAGGGTTTCGCGTGATTTCGACTCGGCGAATCCCATTACCAGGTCTCGATGCTCATGAATTGAGGCACTAGCTCGAGAGCTTCGCGAGCGCGGTGATGAGGCGATCGAGATCACCGCGCGTGTGCTTCTCGGTCACCGCGACCAGCAGCTGATCTTTGCGGCTCGCGTCGTAGCGCCCGAGGTCGAGCCCCGCGATGATCCCCTCGGCGATGAGCGCGCCGACGACGGCCTTGGCCTCGCCCGGGACCTTCACGGTGAGCTCGTTGAAGGTCGGCGCCGCGCTCACCACCGAATACCCCTGAAGCTCCGCGAGCTTCTCCGACAGGTACTGCGCCTTCGCGAGGCAGAGCTCGGCCGCCTTGATGAAGCCGTGCTTGCCGAGCATGCACATCTTGATGGTGAGCGCAGTCGCGCAGAGGCCGCTGTTCGTGCAGATGTTGCTCGTCGCGCGCTCGCGGCGGATGTGCTGCTCCCGCGTCGAGAGCGTGAGCACGTAGCCGCGCTGTCCGTGGCGATCGACGGTCTCGCCGCAGAGCCGCCCCGGCAGCTGCTGCATGAACTTGCGCTCATCGCGGCACGCGAAGAGGCCTACCCCGGGGCCGCCGTATTGCGGCGGCAGGCCGAGCGCCTGGCCCTCGGCGACGGCGATGTCGGCGCCGACGGCGCCCGGCGGCTCGAGCAACGCGAGCGCGAACGGCTCGGCGGTCACGGTGATGAAGAGCGCGCCCGCAGCCTTGGCCGCCGCGGCGAGCTCGCGCACGTCGCTGACCGTGCCGTAGAAGCTTGGGTACCCGACGACGACGCACGCCGTGCTCGCGTCGATCGAGGCGGCAGTCGCCGCGAGATCGGTGGCGCCGTCGGCGCGCGCCGGCACGACCGCCCAGCGCTCGTGTCCGTGATCGAGCTCGCGCGTGTAGGTCTGCACGGTCGCCGCGTAGTCCGGGTGCACGCAGCCGCTCAGCACCGCCTTGTCGCGGCCCGTGAGCCGGCGCGCCATGAGCACGGCCTCGGCGAGCGCCGTCGAGCAGTCGTAGATCGACGCGTTCGCGATCGGCAGGCCGAGGATCTCGCTGACGATGGTCTGAAACTCGAAGAGGATCTGCAGCGTGCCCTGCGCGACCTCGGGCTGGTACGGCGTGTAGCTCGTGTAGAGCTCGCTTCTCAGCAAGAGCTGATCGGCGGCGACTGGAAATACGTGGTCGTATGCGCCGGCGCCGAGGAAGCTGAGCATCTTCCCACCGCGGTTCTTGTCGCACAGCTCGCGCACGTGGCGCATCAACGTCGGCTCGTCGAGCGCGTCCCCGAGCTCGAGCGGCCGTTTGGTGCGAACGGGCTCGGGGATCGAAGAGAACAGCTCATCGACGCTGCGAAGGCCGGCGGCCGAGAGCATCTCGGCGATCTCGCCTTCGGTGTGGGGCAGGTAACGCATCGTCGTTCTCGGCTCGGTGTCGCCTCGAGACACAAACTATTGAGCGAGCAATTTGCCGTAGGCGGCGGCGTCGAGCAAGCCCTCGACCTCGCTCGGTTGGCTCGGCTCGATGGCGATCATCCACGCGCCGCCGTAGCAGTCGTCGTTGACGAGCTCGGGCTTGTCGATGAGCGCGAGGTTGACCTCGACCACGGTCCCGCTGATCGGCGAGAACAGATCCGCGAGCGTCTTGACGCTCTCGACGGTGCCGAAGGGCTTGCCCGCCGCGAGCGCCGTGCCGGCCGCGATGTCGAGGTTCACGAGCGTGATGTCACCGAGCTGCTCGACGGCGTAGGCGGTGATGCCGACGCGCACGACGCCGCCCTCGGTCTTCGCCCACTCGTGATCGCTCGTGTACGCGCGGTCCGTCTTGATTTCTGACATGGTTCTCCTCGGTTTCTCGAAGCGGCGAGCCTTGGGTGCGCGCCGCCACACGGTGGCAGCGCTCGCATCGCGGCTCGGGGAAGCTGTGCATTCGCGGGATCGGGAAGCCTCGCCCCAAACGGGGGCGAGCGAATTGGTCTGCTCAGTTCGGACTCAGGGGGCTAGCGGCTCGGGCGCTTGTAGAACGGCGTCGCGGCGACCACGGCCTCGATGGGCTTGCCGCGGCAGTCGACCAGGAGCTTGGTGCCCAAGGCCGCGTGGCCGGCCTTCACGTAGCCGAGCCCGATGTTCCTGTTCACGGTGGGGCCGGGGCTGCCGCTCGTGCAGATCCCGAGCGCGCGGCCGGACTCGTCGAGCAGCGGGTAGCCATGGCGCGCGATCCCGCGCCCCGTCATCTCGAAGCCGACGAGCTTCCGCGCGAGGCCCGCGGCCTTGATCGCGACGAGCGCCTCTTTGCCGAGGAAGCGCGATTTATCGAGCTTCACCGTCCAGCCGAGGCCGGCCTCGAGCGGGTTCGTCGTCTCGTCGATGTCGTTGCCATAGAGCGACAGGCGCGCTTCGAGCCGCAGCGTGTCGCGCGCCGCGAGCCCGGCGGGTGCGAGGCCGAGCTCGCTGCCGGCCGCTAGCAGCCCGCGCCACAGCGCGACCGCGTCGCCCTTGGCGCAGAAGATCTCGACGCCGTCTTCCCCGGTGTAGCCGGTGCGCGCGACCGTGCACGTGACGCCCGCGAGCTCGGCTTCACGGAGGGCGAAGCTCGCGAGCTCACCGAGCGCGGGGCCGTCGCCGCCAGCTCGCGCCGCGACCTCGAGCGCCCTTGGACCTTGCAGCGCGATGAGCGCCGTGCGGTCCGACGCATCCTCGAAGTCGCAGCGGCCCTTCGCCGCGGCCGCGACGTGAGCCGCGATTTTCTCGCGGTTCGAGGCGTTGCAGACGATGAGCCACCGGTCCCTCGCCTTGCGGTACACGATGAGATCGTCGAGGATCGTGCCTGCCTCGTTGCACGCGCACGTGTAGAGCGCCCGACCGTCCGTGAGCTTGCTCGCGTCGTTGGTGATGAGCTCGTCGATGACGGCGCCCGCCGCGTCGCCGTCGAGCAGGAGCTCGCCCATGTGCGACACGTCGAAGAGGCCCGCGGCGCCGCGCACGGCGAGGTGCTCCTGCTTCACGCCCTCGTACTGGACCGGCATCTCGTAGCCGGCGAACGGCACCATGCGTGCCCCGAGCGCGACGTGTTCGGCGTGGAGTGGAGTCTTCGAGAGCGGGCCAGCGTCATCCACAGCGCCTCGTGTAGCCGCACTTTGACCGTGGACCAAGCGCGACCGCAAGGTCCTGCGGCGTTCGGCGGGGTTCGGCGGGGGAAGCGCCGGGCTGGCGTCGGCGGCGCGGATTCGCTAAGGATCCCTTGCCATGATCACGATTACCGACAAAGCCGCCGCGAAGGTCCGCGAGATCGCCACCGAAGAGGGGCTGGGCTCGCAGGGGCTGCGCTTGCGCGTCATTGGTGGCGGGTGCGCCGGCTTCAACTACGACCTCTACTTCGAGGACGCGCCGACCAGCACGGACGAAGAGTTCACCGACAAGGGCGTCAAGATGTTCGTGGACCCGCTCAGCTACCAGTATCTCGACGGCACCGAGATCGACTTCGTCGACGGGCTCTACGGGTCGGGCTTCAAGTTCGGCAACCCGAACGTGACCAGCACCTGCGGCTGCGGCTCGTCATTCAGCGTCTGAGGGGCAGAGCATCAACCCGCTGCGCCCGGCGCCGAATCGGTCGGGCTCCTCGCCGTACTCCGCGTACGACTGCGTCGCCCTCCCGCCCGGCGCCGCGCTCGCGACGGTTTCTGCTGTACCCCTGAGCACGCGGCGCTGCGGCCCTCGTCATTCCGCGTCTGGGCACGCGGCGCTGCGGCTTCTGTTTCGGCGCAGGCGGTGCCATAGTGGACGCGTCCGACCGGGGACGGTGATCGCCGGCCGCACCGCGTCTCTTTCGAGGCGCGCGCGGCGGGAGGAAAGTCCGAGCTTCACAGGGCAGGGTGCTGGATAACGCCCAGTGGGGGTGACCCCGAGGAAAGTGCCACAGAAACATACCGCCTCGCGCGTCGCATCGCTTCGGCGGGCGCGCGCGCGGTAAGGGTGAAAAGGCGGAGTAAGAGCCCACCGCGTCTCTGGCGACGGAGACGGCAAGGCAAACCCCACCCGAAGCAAGGCCATGTAGGGAGGCAAAGTCGCACGACGCCGAGAGGCTCCGCGCGGCGAGAGGACGGCCCGTCCGATGTCTCTGGGTAGGCTGCTCGAGGGCCGCGGTAACGCGGCTCCTAGACGAATGATCGCCAGCACGCCGGGGGCGACCCGGGCGCGCGACAGGACTCGGCTTACGACCGATCGGACCACGGAGCCTCGCTCATCGAGCGGGGCTTCGCGCTATTTGCCGCAGGGCGGAGCCGTGTCGGCGGACGAGGCCAGAGGAGCCGGCGTTTCCTCGTGACCGGAGTCGAGGTGAGTGCGCGCGGCATGGCTCGCGTCTCCGGCTGCGATTGGCTCGGGGCTTGCCATGCGAACGCCTCGGCGAGCAGGATCCGGACAGGACCGCGACATCGCCGCTCTTCGCATGACGCGATTGTCATGCCTTTCACCGATCGCTTCGAGAAAGGACCTCTGATGAAGCTTCGCAACACCCTCTTTGCTTGTTCCTCCGTGCTCGCGCTTGCCGTCTATGCGCCGGACGCGAGCGCCTGCGGCGGCTGCTTCGTGGGCAACTCCGAGAACACCGTCGTCACTGGTCACCGCATGGCGATGTCGATCTCGATGACGCAGAGCGTGCTCTGGGATCAGATCGAGTATGCGGGCGACCCCGAAGAGTTCTCGTGGGTGTTGCCGGTGAAAAAGGGCGCGCGGCTCGAGCTCGCGAACGATGCCTTCTTCGAGGCGCTCGACGCGGCGACGAACACGCAGGTCGTCGAGCCGTTCGTGTTTTGCGGGGGCGATTTCGACGGCTCGAGCAGCGTGTTCGGCTGCGGCGCGAGCGACGAAGTGGCGATGGCGTCGGCCGACGGGCGCGGCCTCGAGGAGCCCACGGTCACCGTGGTTCACCAAGGCACGGTGGGTCCGTACGAGACGGTGACGCTCGCGACCGAGCAGCCGGGAGCGCTCAACGACTGGCTCGAGAGTCACGGCTACAGCGTGCCCGCCGACATCCAGCCGGTCGTCGACTCCTACGTGAGCGAGGGCTTCGATTTCATCGCGCTGCGCCTCATCCCGGGCGTCGGCGTGAAGCACATGAAGCCGGTGCGCGTCGTGACGCCGGGCGCGGGCTTCGCGCTGCCGCTCCGGATGGTGGCCGCGGGCGCGGGCGCCTCGACGGCGCTGAAGCTCTTCGTCATCGGTGAGGCCCGCTACGGCACGCAGAACTTCGAAAACGTCTCGGTGTCGCGCGACCAGGTGCTGTGGAACTTCGACACCCAGTCCTCGAACTACAAATCGCTGCGCGACGCGGAGCTGAAGAAGGCGGGCGGCGCGGCGTTCCTCAGCGCGTACGCGCGGCAGGGCGCGTTGCTCCAGCAGCTCTGGGACGACTCGGGCATGAGCACCGCGACCTATCAGATCGGCGACCCCGCCGACGGCCTCGTCGCGACCAACATCGCGGGCGCGTACTTCTTCCAAGCGCTCGCCAATGGGGACGCGCCGGACGGCGGGCTCGCGCCGCAGACCTGCGAGGCCCGCGCGACGTCGCACGCCGGAAATTCCGCGCTCGTCGTCGACAACTGCGACGACGAGGGCACCTGCGCCGCGCTCGCCGCCGGACAGATCGCGGCGAGCGATTTCGCGTGCGCGCAGCTCGACGATCTCGCGGCCGCGTTCACGGGCATGCACCCCGCGGACGTGTGGGTCACGCGCCTCGAGGCGGAGCTGCCGCGCGCGGCGCTCGCGAACGACATCGTGCTCGAGGCCGCCTCGTCGCAGGCGGAGCTCGTCGCGCGCTTCGTCGCGCCGAACTACGTGAACGGCCCGTGCGACGACGAGGACGCGGTCGTCGCGCTCCCGCCCAAGCCGAAAAACACGGGGCTCGGCGGTGCCGGCGGCGTGGTCGCGCTCGGCGTCGCGGCGTGCGGGCTCGCGGTGGCGCTGCGCCGGCGAGCGGCCCCTACGCTCGCCTGACCCAGAGCAGGTCGTCGCGGGTTGCCACGCGGGTGCGTCCCGGGTTCAATGCTCGAACATGAGACGCACGGCACTCGCGCTCGGCGTGGCTTCGCTCGCGCTGCTGCTTGGGCACGCCTTCGAGGCGCACGCCTGCGGCGGCTGCTTCGTCGGGCGGTCCGAGACCACCGTCGTGACCGGGCATCGCATGGCGATCTCGGTCTCGACGACGCAGAGCACGCTCTGGGATCAGATCGAGTACGCCGGCAAGCCCGAGGAGTTCTCGTGGGTCTTGCCGGTGCGCGCGGGGGCGCGGCTCGAGCTCGCGAACGACGCCTGGTTCGAGGCGCTCGACGCCGCGACGACCACCCAGGTGACGGCGCCCTTCGTGCCGTGCCCCTCGCGGTTCGGGTGCGGCTTCTTCGGCGTCTCGCGGGGCTTGTCCGAGGCGAGCGCCGACGGCGCCGTCGACGGCACGTCGCCCGTCACGGTGGTGCACCAGGGCACCGTGGGCCCGTACGAGACCGTGACGCTCGCGACGGACGTGCCCGGGGCGCTCAACGACTGGCTCGAGGGCCACGGCTACGCGGTGCCGAGCGCGATCCAGCCCGTCATCGACGCTTACGTGAAGGACGGCTTCGACTTCATCGCGCTGCGGCTCATCCCGGGCATCGACGTGCAGCACATGAAGCCCGTTCGCGTCGTGACGCCGGGGGCGGGGTTCACGCTGCCGCTCCGCATGGTGGCGGCGGGCACCGGCGCGACGACGGCGCTCAAGCTCTTCGTCATCGCCGAGGGGCGCTACGGCGCCAAGAACTTTGGCAACGCGATCATGCCGCGCGAAGAGCTCTCGTGGAACTTCGCCACCGACGCCTCGAACTACGTGAAGCTCCGCCAGCGCGCGCTCGCGCAAGAGGAGGGGCGCACCGTCCTCACCTCATACGCGAAAAGAGGAGCCTTTTTGTCCACGATCCTCGACGACGTGACCGGGTTTCCGGTGAGCTACGTCGCGGCGAGTGCGGGCGCGAGCCTCAGCGCGGGCACCATCGTGGGCGCGTATTTCAACCAGGCGTACGTGAACGGCGACGCTCCCGAGGGCGGCGTCGAACCCGCGGCTTGCGAGGCAGCGGCCACGTCGCTCGCGGACTCGACCGAGCTCGTCGTCGACCCCTGCGATGAGGACGGCGTGTGCGCGGCGCCCGAGCCGGGGCAGATCCTGGCGGGCGCGTTCGCGTGCGCGCAGCTCGACGATCTCGCGGTCGCCATGACCGGCATGCATCCGCGCGACGTGTGGCTGACGCGCCTCGAGGCCGAGCTGCCCCGGGCCGCGCTCGCGGACGATCTCGTGCTCGAAGCCGCGGCGAGCCAGGCAGAGCTCGGAAGCAACATCCTCGCGCCGCTCCACAAAAATCATCCATGCGACGAGGAGCCGGTCGACACGGACCAGATCAGCCTCTTCGTGCCGCCGCGGTCGACCGGAGCGGGACCCGGTTCCTGGGGCGGGGCCGCAGCGTTCGCGCTCGGGCTCGCGGCGGTCGGCGCGCGGCTGCGGCGCTACGCGCGGTCCTCGATCCGCGCGCATCAAGGGGGTAGCGAAGCCCCGTGACACGCGACGAGCATTCGAAGCCGGGGCCCGCGCACGACGCGTCGGCGAGCCCGCTCGAGCGGCTGCTCGCGACCCTGGGTCAGCACTACCCCGGCGACGATCTCGGCGTCGTGAGCCTTGCCTGCGCCGAGCTCGAGCAAGACGACCGCGGGCACGAGAGCCTGCACATGGCGCTCGACACCGCGCACGTCGTCGCGACGCTGCGCCTCGATCCGGCCGCGGTCGCGAGCGCCCTCTTGGCTCGCCACGTCCTGCGTGACCGCAGCCGCGTCGAGGGTGTACGCGAGCGGTTCGGGGCCGAGGTCGCGTCGCTCGTCGAGGGCGTGTGCCGGCTCGTCGACATCCGCTGGGACCGCATCGAAGAGGAGGCGGCCGAGACGCTGCGCAAGATGTTCCTCGCGATGGCGCGCGACGTGCGCGTCGTCATCGTGGTGCTCGCGATGCGGGTCCAGGCGATGCGCGCGCTGAAGGACGGCTCTCCGCTACCCGAGCGCGACCGCGAGCGGCTCGCTCGGGAGACCCTCAGTGTGTTTGCGCCGCTCGCGAACCGCCTCGGGATCTGGCAGCTCAAGTGGGAGCTCGAGGACTGGTCGCTGCGCGTCCTCGACCCGGCCGTCTACGAAGAGCTCGCGCGGAGCATCGACCGGCAGCGCGAGGAGCTCGACAGCCACCTCGAAGAGCTCATCGAGACCCTGCGCGCGAAGCTCGCGGCCGACGGGATCGAGGCCAAGATCTCGGGGCGCGCCAAGCACATCTACAGCATCTACAAGAAGATGCAGCGCAAGGACGTCGGGCTCGAAGCGATCTTCGATGTGACGGCGGTGCGCGTCATCGTGGACAAACTCTCCGAGTGCTATGCGGCGCTCGGCGTCGTGCACTCGAGCTGGGTGCCGGTGCCGAACGAGTTCGACGACTACATCGCCAAGCCGAAAGAGAACGGCTACCAGTCGCTGCACACGGCGGTGATCGGGCCGGGCGGTCACCCGTTCGAGGTGCAGATCCGCACGTCCGACATGCACCGCTACGCGGAGTACGGCGTCGCGGCGCACTGGGCGTACAAGGAGCGCAAGAGCGCGCACGAGAAGCAGAACGAGAAGTTCATGGTGTTGCGCCAGCTCATGAGCTGGGAGCGCGACGTCGCCGATCCGCACGACTTCGTCGAGTCGCTCAAGACCGACATCTTCGAGGACCAGGCGTACGTGTTCACGCCGCAGGGCGACATCATCGACCTTCCGTTGGGCTCGACGCCGCTCGACTTCGCCTATCGCATCCACACGTCCGTGGGCAGTCGCTGCCGCGGCGCCCGGGTGAACGGTCAGATCCAGCCGCTCGACTACCAGCTCAAGACCGGGGATCGGGTCGAGATCCTCACCCAGAAGCAAGAGCAGCCCAGCCGCGACTGGATGAACCCGACGTTCGGTTTTCTCAAGACCTCGAGCGCGCGGCAGAAGGTGCGAACGTGGTTTCGCCAGCAAGAGCGCGAGACGGCGGTGCGCGAGGGTAAGGAGCTCGTCGAGCGCGAGCTCGCGCGGCTCGGCCTCGTGCACACGACCGTCGAGGACGTCGCGGCCTCGCTCGATCACCGGTCGCCCGACGAGCTGTTCGCGGCGGTCGGTTACGGCGATCGCCATCCTCAGGGCGTCGGGCTCGCGGCGCTGCAGCTCGAGCGCGAGAAGGCGCCCCCGAGCGAGCCGCCGCTGCCACCGGCCGTGCCGTCGGCCGCGCGGCAGAAGCGCGCCGCGTCGGGGCTCTCGCTCGACGGCGTCGACGACATTCTCGGCAAGCGCGCGCGCTGCTGCAACCCGGTGCCCGGCGATCGCGTCGTGGGCTTCGTCACGCGCGGGCGCGGCATCATGATCCACCGCAAAGACTGCGGCCACATCGCGAGCACGCCCGAGCCCGAGCGGCTCGTGACGATCGACTGGGGGCCGGGCGCCGGCGAGAAGCACGCCGTCGAGGTCGAGATCCGCGCGCACGATCGGCCGGGGTTGCTCGGCGAGATCTCGAGCCTCGTCGCCGCGCTCGGGGCCAACGTCGCCTCGGCGCGCGCCGCACGGCAAAAGGACGGCGTCGCGGCGCTGCAGATGTCGCTCGATTGTTCGTCCGCCGACCAAGTCGTTCGCATCCTGCAGCGCATCGACCAGCTCCCCGAGGTCGTCGAGGTGCGCCGCCTCGCGAGCCTCTGAGCCGCGACGCGGGTCTCGCCCCATCGCGCGGGGCGCGTTCTTGCGCTCAGCGCGGCGTGGGCGAGGCGTCGTACGGCCCGCTCACGAGCGGCAGGATCCAATCGGACGGCGCGAGCGAAGGCGCGACGCTCGCGAGATCCACCGATGGCTTGAGCATGCGCTGCTCGGGGCGGTAGTTGAGGCTCGCGAACGCGTCGGCGTAGACCGAGACGTCATGGCCGTGCGCGCGTCGGTAGCGGTCGCGGAGCACGTGCGCGTAGTAGAGGATGAAGTCTGGCTTCGTGAGGAGCTTCGCGAGCTGGTCCCTGGTGAGCTCGCTCGCGGGATCGAAGCGTGAGCTCGCGCCCCCGTCGCGCGCCACGACGCGAAACGTCACGCGGCCGCGCTTGTCGCGCAGCTTCATGCGCCACGAGAAAAAATGCCCCTCTTCGGTCCACGCGACGTCCCCGGGGTAGAGCCAGTGGCGCAGCGGCACGAGGAGCTGCACGAGCGCGAAGAGCGAGGCGAAGGCCGCGAGGGCGAGGCGGCTCATGCCCGTCGTCCGAGCGGTGCGCGGCGCGGCGAGCACGCGGTCGAGGTCCTTCCCGATGAGCGGCGCGCGTCGGGGCCAGCTCGGCGAGAAGAAAAGCGTCGTCGCCGCGAGCATGAACCACGGAAAGACGCCGATGTGGAAGATGAGCGCGTTCGTCAGGTGAAACGCGCACGACAACGCGACGGCGAGCGCGCGCGTGCGGCGCACGACGAGCAGCGGCACGATCCCGAGATCGAACGCGAGCCCGCCATAGACGATGACGCCGACGCAGGCCTCGGACGTGAGGACCGCCGTCAGCGCGGGGAGGTCCTTCGCGGCGTCCGCGAGCCAGTGGCGAATGGGCTCACCGGCGAGCCAATCCCCGTTGAGCTTCGCGATGCCGCCGTATGCGTAGACGACCGCCAAGAGCCCGGCGAGCAGCAGCACCGGCCAGCGCTCGATCGTGTTGGCGTAGAGCGCTGGGTCGCGGCGCGCGTCGACCGACAACGCGCGGTGCGCCGGCATGAACAAGAGCAGGAGCGCGACGAGCGACAGCAGGTAGCCGTGGTTGAGGTAGAGCTCGCCCGCGAGCAGGAACGCGTAAGAGTGCGTCAGCAGGAACGCCGCCACGCTGAGGCGGTAATGGGCGCCGAGCGCGATGCCGAGCCCCGACGCCGCCATGATCGCGAATACGCCGTAAATCACGGGACTCTGCGGCGTCTCGAGCCACCAGAAGCCGAGGTATTTCAGGAGCAACACAGGAAGCACGTAGTGGTCTTTGACCCACCCGAGCGCGAGGTAGCGCAGGGTCTCCCATGCCATGAGGACGCCGAACGCGATGCGAAAGACGACGAGGCCCGCGATGTCGATCGGCCGGAAGAAGAAGCCGCGCATTGGCCTGCCCCCGCTCACGCTCACACGCGGCGAAAGGCGCCGCCGCGCCGAGGATCCCCGGCTCCGCTCAGCGTGCCGTCCGCGGCGCGTCGCACCGCGTGAACGCCCCCGAAGTAGAGGCTGCGCTCCGCGAAGGGGACGAATTTCCGCGCGGCGAGGGGCGCGAGGTTTGCCCCTCCGTCGGCTCGCGCGAACACCTCGGCGTTGAGGACGCCGTCCTCGTAGTGGATGCGCGGCGTCGCCACACATCGCTCTGGGTCGTAGCCGCGCTCGAGGAGAGCTATCGCCTGCACCAGCGCGGTGCGAATGCGGTTCGCGCCGCCAGTGCCGAGCACGGTGATGGCGCCGTCGTCATGCAAGACGAGGCTCGGCGACATCATGGTCGAGAGGCGCGTGCCGGTGGGCGAGCGGCCGAACCCGTTGGGGTGAAGATCTTCTTCGCCCATGAGGTTGTTCATCATGATTGCCGTGGAGCCGAGCACGTGGCCGTTGCCCTCCCCGTAGCTGAAGGTGATGGCCGCGGCGTTGCCGGCCTCGTCGAGCACGCTGACGTGGGTCGTCGACGCGGGTCCCCCCGGTCCCTTGGGTGCGCTCGGTCGTCCCGCGGAGAGCAGCTCGAAATACCGCGCGCGCCACGCCTCGAACCGATCGGCGAGCGCGGCCACGCCCTCGTCGCGCGACTCGTCGGCGACGCACATCGCGGCGATGAGCTGCTCGGTGTACTCGCGGCTGTCCGGCGCGTGACGGCGCGCGTCCGAGGCGTCGAGCAACCGCAACATGAGCGCGATCATCGCGCCACCTGCGCCCGGCGGCGGGTTCGTGAGCACGGTCGCGTTGCCATAGCGCACGCGCAGCGGGGCGCGCTCTTCGACGCGGTAGGCTTCGAGATCTTCCCGCGTGATGAGGCCGCCCTGCTCGGGCGATAGTTGCAGGGCGATCGCGCGCCCGACGACGTCGCGATAATACGCGCGCCAGTCTCCTTGCCCGAGCTCGGTGAGCGCGTCCGCGAGGAGCGGCGAGCGGAACACGTCGCCGGCGGCGAGCGAGCGCCCGTCGACTCCGAACACACGGCGGGCGCCCTCCGTGTGCGTGAGGATGCGCCCGAGCAGCTTGCACGCGAAGCCCTGATACGCGTCGACCGGCACGCCCTCGCGCAGCGCGCGGCACGCGGGCTTGACGATCTCCGCGAGCGGCAGCGAGCCCCAGCGATCGACCGCGCCGCAGAGTCCGGGGATGACGCCGGGTACGGCGGCGGCGCCGCGTCCGATGTGGAACCGCTGGGTCGTCGGGCCGAAGTCGAGATCCACCCCGACGAAGTCGAAGCCGGGCACGTCGTCTTGCCGCGCGCGCGGGGCGTCCGCGAAAAAATCGCTGATCGTCACGTCACCCGTCGCGCCGTTGCGATGGATCATCACGCCGCCGCCGGCGAGGCTCGTGAGCGCGGGCTCGCCGGCGGCCGTCGCGAAACACGCGGCCACGGCGGCGTCGACGGCGTTGCCGCCGAGCGCGAGGATCTCCGCGCCCGCGTCGGCGGTCGTCGTCGACCCGGCTGCGATCACTCCGCGCATGGCAAGCGAGTGTAGTCGACGGACTCCATCGCGACGAAGCGGATCTCGCCGCCCCCGAGGTCGCGAGGGCGTGTTAGTAGTCGAGCCTTCGAGCCTGCGCGCCGCCGACGCCTCGAGCCCGCCCCATGCCACCGCTCAAATATTTCGTCCCCAACACGGTCACGGCACTCTCGCTCTTGCTCGGCCTGGCGTCGGTCGTGTTGAGCGCGAAGGGCAACTTCGAGCTGGCCGCGTGGATGATCCTCTGGGGCACCCTGCTCGACAAAGCGGACGGCACGGCGGCGCGGCTCTGCAACGCGACGAGCGAGTTCGGCGTGCAGTTCGACTCGTTCGCGGATTTCGTCTCGTTCGGCATCGCGCCGGCCGCGCTCTTTTACTACCGCCTCGGCGCGCTTCACTCTGGTGTGACCCCGCCCGTGGTCGCGGCGGCGGCGGGTCTCTACGCGGTCGCGCTCTCGGTGCGGCTCGCGCGCTTCAACATCACGACCGGCGGGGAGTCGATCTTCCTCGGCTTGCCGGGCACCTTGATGGGCGCGCTGCTCGCGAGCGGCTACCTCACCTGGGCCAAGTACGGCCTGTCCACCGCGCTGCTCGAGCTCGCGCCCGTGTATCTCGTCGTCGCGAGCGCGCTCATGGTCAGCTCGCTTCGGATCCCGAAGCTGAAGCTCCGCAAGAACAAGGCGGTGAACGCATTTCAGCTGGCGAACGTCGCGGCCGGCTACGTGCTCGCGCCGCTCATGCTCCTGCCGGAATACCTCTTCGGCCTCGGCACCGTGTACGCGCTCGGCGGACTCGCCTGGGGTTTCATGAGTCCGCCGGCGGCGGAGCCCGAAGCGGGGAAGGAGCCCGAAGAGCGGCTCGCTGCCTGACGACCCAGCGGCTCGCGGCCCGGCGGCTCGCTGCCTGACGGCCGGGAGGCTCGCGGCCAGACCGCCCGCGGAGTGCGGACTCGCGAAGGCGAAGCGCGGCGTCGTGCGGCTATTTGTGGCGCTCGAACAGCAGCGTTTGCCGCGAGCGGAGGCTCGTCTCGCGGCCGCGGATCAGCAACGCGTCGACACGGCTCGACAGCTCGAGCGGATCGCCCGACCAGAGCGCGAGGTTGGCGAGCCGTCCCACCTTCGGCGCGCCGTAGCGCTCCCCCAGCCCGAAGATCTTCGCGGGCGCGTCGGTGATGGCCTCGAGCGCCGCGGGCCACGGGAGCCCGGCGCGTACGGCGTTTCCTGCGACCTGCCGCAGCTTGCGGGCGTTGTGGCTCTCACCGGTCGAGAGCGCGATCGTGATGCCGGCCGCGTGCAGCATCGCCGCGTTGTCCTCGCGTGCGCCGAGCGCCGCGAAATTCCGCGGCCCATGGTCGAGCGGATACACGATGCACGGCACGCCGGCGTCCTTGATCGCGTCCTTGGCCTTCCAGCCCTCCGCGACCGAAGCGAGCACGAGCTTCAGCCCATGCTCCTTTCCTAGCGCGAGCACGTTGAGGATGTCGCTCGCGCGGTCGACGTGGACGCACGTCGCGAGCTTGCCCTCGAGCGCGCGCACGACGACCGCGAGATCTCGCTTGCCGACACCGAGCTCACGCGTCGCGCCGCGGTCGAAGCCCGCCTCGTTCGCGCGGTACGTGCGCGCGTCGTCGAACAGCTCGCGCAGCCGGTAGAGCGCGGACGCGCGGTTCAGGCCCGAGTCGCCGAGGGCCGTGTCGCTGAAGAGCACGTGCAGGGCGAGGCTCTTCTCCGCGAGCGCCACCGCCGCGCTGTCGCCGGCGAGATCGGCCCACGCGCTCTGGCCCATCACGAGCCCGCCGGTCGGCGTCACGCCCACCGATGTCAGCCCCTCGCGACGCGCGATCGCGATGAGCGTCGAGGCGGGATTGTATCCGTCCGCGACAGCGAAGGCCGGGCGAAATGGCTTCTTCGTCAGCAGCGCATCGTCGCGCGAGGCCTCCTCGAGCTCGACCTCGGCGACGCCGACGCGCGTGAGCGGATCGACGAGGCCTGCGGTGAGGACCTTGCCGGCGCCGTCGAGGAGCTTCTGCCCGGAGGCTAGCGCAAACCCCGCCGCGTCTTCGATGTGCACGATGCGCTCGCCCTCGACGACGACGACGCTGTTCTCGAGCGGCGCCTCGCCGGCGCGGTGCAGGCGCGCACCGACGATCGCGAGGCTCCCCGTTGCGGCGCCTCTTGTCGCTTGCGCCTTGGGCCTTGCGGCCCTCGCCCTCGGCTCCTTCTCCGCTCGCTGTGCGTGCGCCTCGAGGGGGAGCTGCGCCAAGGTTGCGGACAGCGCGATGAGCGCGTCTCTTCGGCCGATGCGAATCATGGCTTCACCTCGAAGTCGCTCCAGGGTTGCTTCGGCACATCCACGTTGAAGAGCTCGCGGCCGTCGACGAACACACGCTCGACGCGCGCATAGACGCTGAACGGATCGCGGTCCCACACGACCACGTCGGCGTCCTTTCCCACGGTGAGGCTGCCGACCCACGCGTCGATCCCGAGCGCCCAGGCCGGGTTCATCGTCACCCAGCGGATCGCCTCCGCGTCCGCGATCGCGAGCCCCGCGTGCCGCCCGGACCACATCGCCTTCGTCGCCTCCTGGTTCATGCGGCGCACGCCTTCGTCCGAGTCCGTGTGCACGATCGGGATCCCGCCGGACGCCTGGATCAGCGCGAGGTTCTCCGGGATGCCGTCCCATGCCTCGAGCTTGAAGCCCCACCAGTCCGCCCACGTCGAGACGCCGATGCGCCTCTCTTTCAGGACGTCGCGGATCTTGTACGCCTCGAGCGCGTGGTGAAACGAGCGAATCGAGAAGCCCATCTCGTCGGCGAGCGCGAGCATGCGGCTCATGTCGTCGGCGCGGTAGCAGTGCACGTGCACGATGACGCGGCCCTCGATCGCCGCCGCGAGCGTCTCGGCGCCGAGATCGCGGTCGGGCGGCAGCCGCGGGTCGAGCGGGTCGGGCGCCTTCAGCGGCTCCTTCGCGAAGCTCGCCTCGAGCTCGCGGCATCTGCGCGTAGGTGTCGCGCGGCACTCCGCGAGCTTCCCGGCGCGCTCCTTCTTCTCGCGCTCGAACCGCGCCGTCGCCTCCGCGTATTTCGCGCGGCGCTGGGCCTCGGTGACGCGAAACTGATCCCACGCGAGGATGAGCTTCTTCGCCGCGAGAAACGCGCTGCGCTGGCCCGCGAGGTTGCCCATGCGGGTCATCGGCGCCTGGTTGCGGCCGCCGTAGACCCGCTTCGGATTCTCGCCGCACGCCATCTTGAGGCCATCGGGCGCTCCGCCGAAGTGCATGCGCGCCGGCGTGTGCGCCGGGATGACCTTCAACGTCGTGGCGCGGCCGCCGATGAGGTTCGCGGAGCCCGGCAGCACCTGCACCGTCGTGGTCCCGCCGGCGAGCGCGCGCTCGAACGCCGGATCGTGCGCCCACACCGAGTCGATCGCCCGAACCGCCGCGGTCGCGGGAGCCGTCATCTCGTTGCCGTCACGATGCGCGGCGGCGGACGGCATCGGATAGACGCCCATGTGCGAGTGTGTGTCGATGAGCCCCGGCGTGATGGTCTTCCCTGCGACGTCGAGCACGGTGGCGCCCGGCGGAGCTTGCCCGGGGCCCGGGCCGACGGCCTGGATGCGTCCGCGCGAGAGCAGCACGTGCCCGCTCGCGATCTCGGTGCCATCGCCGACGAGCAGGCGCGCGCCGCGCAGCAAGAGCAATGCGCCGCCCTCGAGCTCCTTCGTGTGTTCGTCCGCGTGCTCGGCGCGCCACGGAGCGTCCGGGATCCCCTCGAACGACAGCGGCCAGGGCTCCTCCGCAGCAGCCACCGCGGCGGGCGTCGCAGGGGGCGGCGCGGGCAAGCAGCCCGCAGCGAGCATGGTGGCGAAGACCGCGAGCGCGGCCTGCCGAACGAGTCCCCGAGCGTGCATGCGCGCTGCTTATCGCAGGGCCGGCGCCGCGAGAAGGAGCATCACTCGGCGTGGGTCACTCGGCGTGGTCACTCGACGTGGCGCTCGAAGTCGAAGACGTAGCCATGCCACTCGCCGCCGGCTTTGCACTCGAGCTTCTCGACCTCGCCGTTCTCTTCGTCGATGACGATGCACTCCATCACGAAGTCGTCGCCGTCGCAGGGACCCTCGTCGCAGTCCATCGCGAGGTCATACTCCTCGACGTCGTCCTCCCACTCGACGTCGAACCGAAACCGCGTCCAGAGCGCGTGGTCGAACGCCGGCGTCGCAAAGATCTCCGCCGTGCCCGTGAAATCGGACGCGACGGTGAGCACGTTCCGCTCCCCATTGCCGAGCTTCTTGTCCGAGCGCCACTCGCCGACGATGGGCGCGTCGCACGCGGTGAGCGAGCCGGCGAGGACCAGGCCGATGAGGGTGAGGCGGCGAGGGGCGAGCATGGGCGACTCTTATCGCAGGCGGCACGGCTCGTCACCGCTCGCGAGCCGCGGAGGCCTGGGAGGGCTGCGAGTCGACCGAAGAGCAAGCGGAGACGGCGCTACTCCGGCGTGCGCTCGAACTCGAAGAAGCCGTAGGTCGTGAACGGCTGCGACGCCGCGCAGTCGAGGTGCTCGGTCTCGGAGTCGAATTGACACTCGAGCTCGAAGTCGAGCCCGTCGTAGCCAGCGCAGTCCTTGCACGTGAGCACCACGTCGTGGTCGCCGTTGCCGTCCGTCTCCCACGTGCCGTCGTACTCGAGCGGCACGAGCTCTCCGCCCTGGTAGAGGCGCGCGAACATCCCGAGATCGACGTCGAGGTCGTCGGCCAGCACGAGCTCGTTGCGCCGGCTGTTCGACAATTTCTCGCGCGACTGCCAGTGCCCTGACGGCGCGGGATCGGCGCAGCCGAAGGAGAGCAGGGTCGCCGCGGCGAGCGCGATGGCTCCCGCTCGCTTCGATGGATTCGGGGCACTCGGCGCGCGCGCTGGGGACTTCATGGAGAGCTCCTCGTCGGTCGGGGCCTCGTACTCGATCCCCGGACCCCGTTCAACGCCGGGCTCCGCCGCTCGTGATCGCCAGCAGGTGACCGCACTCGGCGCGGCCGCCCAGAGCCGGTGTTGCTTGCCGGTGTTGCTTGCCGGTGTTGCTGGCCGTTGACTCGACTCGGTCGGGGAGTATAGTGCCGCGCCTTTCAACACAGGCCTCGTATCGGGCTCGCGCCGCGTCTGCGGTTCGGGCTCACGCGCAGGCGTCGGAGACCGAAATGCTTCACCCGCTGAAGAAAGCCGAGATCGTCAAACAATACCAGACCCACGAGACGGACACGGGCTCGCCCGAGGTCCAGATCGCGCTCCTCACGGAGCGAATCACGGAGCTGACGGGTCACTTCAAGACCCACGCGAAAGATCACCACTCGCGCCGCGGCCTGCTCAAGATGGTCAGCCAGCGCCGCCGCCAGCTCGACTACCTCAAGCGCATCGATCTCGAGCGCTATCGGGGCCTCATCAACCGCCTCGGGCTCCGCAAGTAACCGGTCGCTTTTGGGTGGGGGCTCGCGACCGCGCACGGTGCGCGATCGCGACTCTCGCCTGCCGGGTACGGCGAACTCCTTCGTCTTCGATTCGTGCGCGTGAGCTCGGTGGCTCGCGCGCAGGAACCGAGGAAGAAGATCTCGTCGTGCTCACACGAACGGCTGCGCCACCAGGGCGTGGCCGATGGAGACACTACGATGATGATCCGTGAAACCGTAAGCCTCGGTGGGCGCCCGCTCACCGTGGAGATTGGCCGCCTCGCGAAGCAAGCCGAGTGCGCCGTGTTCTTGACCTATGGCGAGACGCAGGTGCTCGTCACCCTGTGCTACGGGCCGTCGAAGCCGGGCACCGACTTCTTCCCGCTGACGTGCGACTACGTCGAGAAGACCTACGCCGCCGGCAAGATCCCGGGCGG
>SYFR01000044.1 GCA_005800325.1 Myxococcales bacterium
AGCCGCCGGTGCCGAGCGCGATGTCGAGCGTGAGCGAGCCGGTGGGCACCGCCGGGACGTCCTTCACCATCGACTGGCCCTCTTTCAGCCGCATGATGGCGCCTTTGCCGAACTCTTTCTCGACCGCGCTGATGGCGAGCTCGAGGGCTTGGGTCTTCTGCTTGCGGGTCTTTTCGTCGATGAGCATGGGCTTCTCGCGGTGGGGGGTTGTCGAAGGCAACGGCACTGTCCCCACGTTCAGGTGTCTGTGCAAGAAGTTTGGCGGGGCGCGGCCTCCGCGCAGGAGCGAGCTAACCGGCGCCCGGTCGGCTCGGGCGCGTCGGCTCGGGCGCGTCGGCTCGGCCGCGTCGGCGCACGCGCGTCGGCTCAGGCGCGTCGATTCAGCCGCGTCGATTCGGTCGCGTCGATTTTTCCGCGTCGCCGCCCCCGCGTCGGCTCAGCCGCCGGGAGCGGGCCCGGGCTCGGGCGTGTCGCCGTTGCAGGCCGCGTCGAGGTCGGCCCAGAGTCCGAAGAGGGTCTCGAGCGTGCCGTTGCAGTCCGCGGGATCGACGACTGCGCGCAGCGCAGGCGAGGCGTCGCAGAGGTTCACGCAGTCGCCGACGAAGTCGCCTTCGTCGCTCGCCTCGATGCCGGGGCAGCGGCCGTCTTGTTGCGTGCAGCACAAGAGCGCGGAGCAGGCGGCCTCGCACGTGTCCGTGGTGCCGCATGACGTACCCGGGCCGGTCACGGACGTCTGGGGCGTGGCCGTCGCGCTGGAAGAGTGGCCCTGGCCGCCCTGGCCGCCCTGGCCGATCGGGTCGTCGACGATGGCCTTGCCGCCGCATGCTGCCATCCAGGAGACGCCGGCGACGGCGCTGAAGAGAAGTGCTTCGAGGAGTCGCATCGTGGCGGGAGCATATCGAATGTGCTCCCGCGCAGGGCGGTGAATCGAGAGCTCCGCGACCCGCAAGCGAGAGCGCGGGCTCGTGGGCGAGGGTCGCCCCGAATTCGCGGGCGAGGGGCGGCGCGAGGTCGCGGGCGGGTGAGCGCGAGGTCGCCGGAGAGGGTCGGCGCGAGAGGTGTGCCGCTCGGATCAGAACAGGCCGATCGAGAAGTGCACGGCGCCGATGTCCTCCCACGGACGGCGCACGAGCTTGATGCCGCCGTCGAGCGCGATGGGTCCGATGGGCGTGTTGGCGCGGAGGCCGCTGCCGGCGGCGTAGCGGAGGTCGAGCAGATCCGTGAAGGTGCCGATCGAGTCGCCCTTCGACCAGACGTTGCCCGTGTCGAGGAAGAGGCCCACGCTCACGCGCTCGGTAGCCGGGATGCGCAGCTCGATGCGCGGGTTGATGAACACGTCGCCGCCGCGCACCACGACCTCGTCGATCGCGAGCCGCCCGGCGAGCACCTCGCGCGCGACGTCCTCGGGCACCATCGAGTCGTAGTCGAAGCCGCGCACCGTGGACACGCCGCCCGCGTAAAAGAGCCGATCGGGGTAGGTCTCGCTGCCGCTCGCGAGCTGCAGGTTGTAGCCCCCGGCGAGGCTCACCGCGAGCGCGAGCCCACCCGGGGTGAGGCGCACGTAGCCGGCGCCGCGCGCGTTGAGGCGGAGAAACTCGCTGTTGGTCGTCGTGAGCTCGTCGAGGGGCAGCGCCGTGACGTGCTCGACGGTCGTCGCGAGCAGCGTGCCGCGCGTGGCGGCGAAGGGATCGTCGCGGCGATCCCAGGTGACGCTCGCGCGCTGGGCGATGGCGAGCGTGCGGCCCTCGGGCACGCGGAGCAGGTTCGCGAGCGTCGGGTTGCGCTTGATGGCGGCGCTGAGACCGCCCTCTTCGAAGAGCGTGACGGTGTTCGCCTCGACGGACGCTCCGAGCGTCGCGGACACCGTGCGCGTGGGCCGGTAGGACAAGATCGGAATGATCGCCTCGCGGCTCAGGCCGTAGTCGCGCTGGTTGTCGCGGATGTCGACGCCGTCGACGCTGAAGCTCACCTTCGCGCCGAGGCCGATCTCGGGGAACGCCAAGGTCACGCCGTTGCGGCGCTCGAGCCGCTTGCCGAGATCGCCGACGAACGCCGCGTAGCGAACGCGCACCGCGTCTTCGAGGATGAGAAAGTCCGGCAAGTAGCCGAACTCGATCCGCAGCGTGAGCCCGATGGCGCGGCCGCCTACGCTGCGGTGCCCGTACTCGGCCGCGATGCGGAATCCCTCGCCGGTCGAGAAGCCGCCGCGCGGCTCGAGGAACTGCGACGGCTGCTCGACGACGCTGACGATGACGCGCTTCTCGCGCGCGGGGACCTCCGGCTGCTCGAGGCTCACCGACACGCTCGAGAAGAGACCCAACGTGGCGATCTGCTGCTCGCTCTCGCGGGCGAGGTTCCGCTTGAAGTAACGCTCGCTGCCTCGGCACGCGCGCAGGTTCTGGCAGAGCGCGAGCCGTCCGAGCACGACGCTCGGCTCGGTGCGTAGCGCGCCGCGAACGTCGTAACCGCTGATCGTGACCGGGTCGCTCTCGGTGATGACGAAGCGCACGCGCGCGCGGGTTTTGTCGGGGGATTCCTGCACCTCGGGCCGAACCCTCGCGAAGGCGTAGCCGGCGTCGGCGTAGGCATCGAGCAGCCGCGTGCCGGCCGCCTCCGTGGCGAGGGCGGCGTAGGGCGTTCCGACCACGAGGCCGGTGAGGGCGAGCGCCTCTCCGGGCGTGAACAGCGCGAGGCCCTCGAAGGCGACGTCGTAGAGCTCCGTCTTGGGGCCGAGCTGCACCGGCAGCCAGAGCTTCACGTCGGGCGAACAGTGACGGCTCTTCGCCGCGTCGGGCACGCAGGTGAAGCTCTCGAGCAGCGGCTCCTCGGGCTCGGGCAGGTCGCGCGCACCGCGGAGGCAACGCGGCGACGGCAGCGGACGGACGGCCCGCGACACGCAGCCGCGCCCGGTCGCCAGCGGGTCGCACTCTGCGCGCACGAGGCTGAGCGGACCGATGGCGGCGTGCCGGTACCCCTTGCTCTCGAGCAACCGATCGAGGTGCGCGAGCGCGGCCTTGTAGGCTTCGGCGCTGAACGTCGCCGCTGCCTCGCGGGACGTTTGCGGCGCGCGGAGGCCGCCTCCCGACCCGAAGGCATCATCGACGACGGTCTCGCGGACGGTCGAGAGGAATGGCTCCGTGGGGAGCTCGCCCTCGAGGAAAGCGTCGAGCTCGCGGCCTAGCGCGCTCGCGTCGAGGCCTTCGTCGGGGCGCTCGTCGAGGCACGGAAAGAGGCGCTCGCGCACGCGCACGGGCTCCCCCTCGCTCACCGTGAAGGTCAGCTCCCGGACGGACTCGCCTTCGCGCAGCGCGTCGGAGGAGTCGGTGCGCGCGTCGAGGTAGCCGCGCGCCACGTAGAACGCCGTGAGCCGCTCCGACAACGCCCCGAGCGTTGGCTCGGCCGACGTGTCGAGGCCGAGCGCCGCCGCGAGCTCGCGCTCGTCGAACGCGCGGTGGTTGCGGAAGCGAACCTCATAGCGGGGCCCCGAAGCGATCTCGATGAACAGGAACGAGCCCGCGGCGCCAAGCACCACGCGGTGCTCGACGCGCGCCTCGACGAAGTGGCGCTTCCGCAGGAGCTCGGTGAGCTCCGCGTCCGCCTCGGCGAGCGCGTCCTTGGCGACGACGTCCCCGACCGCCACGCGGTAGCGGTCCTTGAGATCGCCGACGGCTCGCTCGTACTTCGGCTCGAGGACGAAGATGCGCCGCGCGATCCGCCGCGGCACGCCCGCGTCGACGGTGACGGTGACGACGACTCGCAGAGGATCGTCGGTGTCGGTCACCGTGAGCGAGACGCGCGCGCGGTCGTAGCCCGCGTCCTCGTACAGCGCGATGAGGCGCGAACGCGCGAGCCGGAGCGAGGACTCGGTCACGTCGCCGAATACCGCGAGGCCGAGCGCGCCCTTCACGCGCGACTCCGACAGCGGGCCCGTCGCGACGACGTTCACCTGCGAGGCGATGCGGCGCGGGACCGCCACGAGGCGCAGGATGACGCCGTCCTCGAACGCCCGAGGCTCGGCGCACACCTTGACGAAGCGGCCGGTCGCCTCGAGCTCGAGCATGGCGCGCTCGGCCGCCTGCGGCGTGAGCGGCGAGCCGATCGCGACGGACCTGAGGCTGGGCTTCTCGGGCCAGCGATGGCCCTCGGTCTCGACGCTCACCGCGAGGATGCCCTTGCCCTCCAGCGCGCGGAACGTGTCGGCGTCGGGAGCGCACGCGGCTCGGGTGTCGGCGGCGGCGGCATGCGCGACGACGAACGTGACGAACCCCAGCGTCGCGAACGCGAGCGCGCAGGCGCGTAGTGGCGCATCCGAGAGAGCGTGCCCCGACGCCCGCGCCCCCGCTCGCGAGCGCGAGCCCCGCGGCGCCTCGCGTGTGACCTGCGGTGTCACCTGCGCCCCGCTCACTCGAACTCCAGACGCCAGCGGAGGTCGACGCCGAGGTTGCCCACGGTCGAGCTCGCGGCGTCGTTGATGTTGTCGTACGAGCCCTGCACGCTCAGGCGCCGCCCGAGCTTCCAGTCGACGTTCGTCCTCACCTCGCGGCCGTCCGACAGCCCCGAAGTCACCGTCGCGCGCACGTCGTCGCTGATGCGCTTGCCGACGGTCACGGTGGGCTCCGGTCGCCCCGAGACCGATGAGTATTGGCTACCGAGGCGGAACTCGTCAATCAGCGGGACGGTCCTCTTGACGGCCTGTCCGAGGCCCGTGACCGCGCTCAGCGCCTCGAGGCTCACGCTCTGGGCGAGCGACGTCGCGAGGCCCCGGTCGAGCTCGGCGCGCGTCATCCCGACCTGCAAGAGGAGCACGATGTCCTCCTGCGCCAGCGGCGGCTCGCTCGTGAGCGACAGGGCAGGCGCCTCGGTGTCGCCGGTCGCGTGCATCGTGATGCGCCATCTGCCAGCGTCGCTCGAGCCGCTGCGCGAGCCGTCGGTCGCCGCGACTTGTTCGGCGCTCTGCGAAGCCGCTTGTCGTCGGTACTCCGTGTCGGCGACGATGTCGATGCGCGGCTGGACGCGCGACAGATCGTCGAAGCGCACCGAGCCCGAGCGCACGCGAAAGTCGTGGCCCTGGAGAAACAGCTTCGACGACGGGTCGATGCGGAGCGCGCCGCTCGCGCCGAAGCGTTGATCGGTCCCCGAGACGCGCAGCCCTGGTGGGTCGATCTCGAGCCGTGCGTCGACGAGATCGTTCTCGATGCGGAGGCTTCGCGGCGCGACCACGTTCACGTCGAACGTGAGATGGTCGGCGTCGGGATCGTAGGTCTTGACCGTGGTCGCCGCCGCTCGCGTCAGCGCCCCGAGATCCAGGCGAAACGCCATCGGCCGCGAGTAAGTGAAGCTCGTCAGCGTCACGGTGCCGCCGACGTGCGGCAGCGTGCGGCCGTCGTCGTGTGCGGCCGGGTCGCGGCTCACGGAGAGCTCGGCGCTCGCGGTCGCCTTCACGCCCTCGGCGAGCGGCAGGCCGAGCTCGCGCACGACGAGGGACGCTGAGCCGCGGCTCCCAGCGTTGGCTCCGAGCGGCACGCTGCCCGTGAGGCTCAGGCGCCCGCTGCCACCGCTCGTGGCCGTGGCGCGCACCACGTTGAGCTCGTTGTCGTGGACGCGGACCTCGACGTCGATGTCGTCGAGCGGGACCGGCACGCCCGAGAACCGTAGGCTGCCGCGCGACAGCGTCGCCTTGCCGGAGAGCACCGGCGCGGCGAGCGGCCCGCGAAGCGAGAGCTTGCTCTCCAGCGTGCCCGACGCGCGCTGAACGAAGGGCAGCTTGCCCGCGAGGGCTCCGAGCTCGAGCGGAGGCAGCTCGATGAAGAGGTCGAGCTCGGGCTTGCCCGCGAGCGAGTCGACGCGTCCAGAGAGCTCGAGCTTGGCAGCGACCCCGCCCGGCAGCGTGAGCTCCGCCGGCAGCGACGGCACGTGCAGCGAACCGCCGACGAGCTCGAGCGGCTCCGTCGCCTGCGTGACCTTCACGCTGCGACCGCGCTGGCTCGCGTGGAGCGACGCGAGCGTCAACGTCACGTGCGCGGCCACGGGCTCAGCGAGCCGCAGGCTCTTGAAGTCGACGATACCGGTGACACTTCCGCGGACCGCGTCGTCGCTGTAGGCGATCCCGGGGACGAGGTTCGCGAGCGGCGCGAGGTCGAGCTTCGCGACGTGAACCTTGCCGGTCACCTTGGCGTTCGCCTCGCGCGTGATCGTGAGCGCATCGAAGGTGAGCCCGTTGCCGAACGCCATCCCCGAGACACGAAACTCGGCGCTCGGGCGTGTCGAGGCCGTTGCGCCGTCCGGCGGCTTGTCGACCGGGACGCTGCGGCCGCACGACGTCATCATCTTCGGCGCGTCGCCGACGGGCTCCATGCGTACGAGAAACCGCGAGGGGGCGAGCGCGTCCGGCCCGATGCGAACGGTGGACACGTCGACGTCGAAGCTGCCGGTCATGCGCTCGAGCGTCCCGCCGATGCGTCCGGTCGCGGACACGGTGCCTTCGGGCGCGAGCAGCGGCGTCGTGCCGGCCGCGCCGAGCCCGAGCATGTCGAGCGAGGCTATCGGGATCCCGCCCGCGACGACGTCGCCTTCGAGCACGCCGCCATGGCCGATCGTGGCGCGGAGCAGGGCTGTGCCCGAGCCCTTCGTGAGCGTGGCGGCGTGGACCGTGGCGGCTACACCGTGCGAGCCGCGCGCCAGATCGTCCCAGACGTAGTCGAAGTCGAGCGTGCCCGAGTCGAAGCGCTCTCCGTAGGCGACGGTCTCCGCGAGCGCGGCCTTGCCCGTGACGGCGAGCCGGCCGACGAGGCAGGGCGGCGCCGAGCGCTTCAGCGTGAAGTCCACGTCGAAGAGCCCGAGGAGCCTGGCGGCGAGGCCGGAAAAACGCGGATCCGCGCTCAGGTTCAGCATGTCGAGGAAGTCGCGGAACCGCAGCCCCGAGGCGCGGCTGTCGAGCTCTCCGTCGATGACGAGCGCCGCGTCGGCGCGGCCGAAGTCGACGGTCAGCCTCGGCAGCGTCACGGAGCTCGCGCCATGGTCGAGGCGCGCGTCGGCGAGCGCGAGCACGAGCGGGCGAAAGTCGACCTTGGCCTCGGCGACGGTGCCGATCGGAAATCCTTGGAGGACGAAGCTCTCGACCCCGACGGTGCCGGTGATGTGCGGGTTCGTGAACTTGCCCGACCCCGCGAGGCCGAGGTGGGCGAGCCCCGTCATCGTGGTGCCGGCGATGGGCGAGAGCTCGCCGAGCTCGACGAACGACTCGGGCGCGATGGCGATCCCGAGGTCCTGCGCGAAGCCCAGCGAGACCGTGGTCACGAGGCGAGACGCAGGGGTCGCGATGGCGAAGTCCTCGAGGAGGACACCCTCGGGCGTGATCCGGAAATTCCCCGAGATTTCTGCGCGTTTCACGCCGAGGCGGGTCTCGCGGAGCGGGTCCGTGGACGGGCGATCGAAGACGCCGAAATCGCGGGTGCTCGAGCCGATCTTGCCCGCCAATTGAAGCGGAATGACCGTCCCGCCGAAGCGCTCGAGCCGCGTGTCCTCGAGCGTCCAGCTCACCCACGCCGACGGGTGGCCGCCGAGCTCGTCGAGCATCTCTTCGAGCCGGATGTTCGAGAAGCGAATGTCGCGCGCGTCGATCGGGACGCTCGCTTCGAGCGGCCGTACGCGCACTTCTGCGAGAGTTGCCTTGCCGCCACCCCACTCGAGGGCGAGCGACGTCGCGACGAGGCGGTCGCCGTCGAGGGCGAGCGCGCCATCGAGCGTCCGGGCGAAGTGCTTGCCTTCGACGCCGAGGCCCTCGCCGTGGACGCGCCCGCGCAGCCGCGGCAGGCGCTCGCCGGCGGCGAACGAAAAACTGTCGAGCGCCAGCGTGAGCGAGCCCGTGGCGGGCGGCACCTCGGCGAAGCGATGCGCGAGGCCGACCGGCGCGGTGAGCGACGCGCGGCCGTCGACGCTCCCGCCGTTTCCGAGCGCGACGCGGGTGCTCTCGAGCTCGAGCGCGACGTGGCGCCAGTCGCCAGCTGCGAGCTCGCAGGCGGGGCGTGTCCCTCGCTCGGGATCGAGATCCGCCGAGCCTTGCAGCGCGAGGCGACGCACGAAGACCTCGTCTTGCCCGACGACCGCGCGAAGCTCGAGCGAGCAGATGCGGTCCTCGTCGGTGCTCTCGTAGCCCGGGGTCGACGGATCGGCGTGGCGGCGGTCGATGGTGATTTCCCCGGTGCGCACCGAGACGCCGAGGCGCGGCGCATCGACAGTCGTGGTGTTGCGCACGGCGACATCGACGTCCACGTCGCGCGCGTGCACGGCGGCCTGCCGATCGATCGTGACGTCGACCGTAGCGCTGTTCACGGCGAGCTCCGCGAACGGAGCGCGGTTCGTGCCGGCTCGGTCGGACTCGGGTAGCTCGTAGTCGACGTTGGTAAGGCGCCCGCCGGCGATGACGGCCCGAAGGTGCGGCTCGTCGATCTCTACCTCGCCCACGTCGAGCACGCCGTCGAGCAGCGCGAAGAGCCGCGGGCGCACCACGACGCTCCTGGCGGTGAGCGCGGGGCCGAGCCCGTCGTTCGCCTCGACGCGCAACTGCTCGAGTCGGATCTCGAGCGGCCACGGCACGACCTCGAGCGCGTAGTGAGCCTCGACGCGCACGGTCTGCGCTACGAGCCGCGCGGTCTCTCGGGCCGCCCAGCGCTCGACCGGGGCGAGGCGCACGAGCACGCCGAGCGCGAGCGGCAAGACGCCGACGGCCGCGAACACCGCGCAGATGGCGCGCGCGGCGAGGCCGCCGTAGTCACGCTTCGGCAGCCAGCGTCGTGGCGCGCGGCTCGGTCGCTCGGCTCGGGGCTTCGGTGCGGGCCGCTCCGCGGTGAGTGCGGGTCGCCTCATCGCGGTCTCGCTCGACCCGTCGGGTCAGCGCACGAGGTAGGTCGCCACGATGGGCGCATGGTCGCTCGCGGCCTCGACGTCTTTCGTGTGCGGGATGCGTGGCGAGCCGGCGTCGAGCATGCCGAACAAGAGCGGGCTCGCGAGCTGATGATCGACGAGCTCGAGCTTGCCGTTGTAGTCGAAGCTCCAGCGCTCGGCGCTCGGCACGAGATCGGCGGCGTTCTCGAAGCGGGGTGCGCTGCCCGCCACGGCCTCGACTGGGAGCGAGCCGGGCAGATCGTTGTAGTCACCCAAGACGAGGATGCCGGCGTCGCTCGCGTTGCCTTGGACCGCGTCGGCGATGAGCCGCGTGTGCTGCGCTTCGGCGAGTCGCTTGTCGGGGTTGTCGTTGTCCTTCGACTTGAAATGCACGCCGAGGAGGACGATCGTTCGACCGTTGTGCGTGAGCCGCACCTCGAGGCAGTCGCGCGCGTAGGTGAAGAGCGGCGCGTTCGTGCCCTGCATCGTGAACTTCTCGTCTTGGTGGCTCACCGTGGCGTCGAGCGCGACGCGGCTCAAGACGGCGATGTCGACCCCGCGCGGATCGTTGCCTTCGATGAGGGCTTGGTGCGGATACGGCGCCGCGAGCGCTTGATTCAGCTCGTCGAGCACCTTCGCATGCTCGACCTCCTGCAGCACGACGACGTCCGCGGCGAGCTCGTCGATCACCTTGGCGACCGCGACTCGGTGGGCGTCGTAGTCGGGATCGACGTCCTCGAACTCGAGGTCGGCGTCGAGCTTGTCGTTGATCAGGTTGTGCACGTTCCAGGTCACGACCGTGAGCGGCGCGGCCTCGCTCGCACCCCCGCTGCCGCTGCCGCCGGCCCCGCCCTGACCGTCGTCCCGTGGCTCCTCGAAGCGGCAGGCGCCGACCGAGAGCGCCGTCCCGAGCAAGGCGACGAGCGAGGTTGCGAGCCGCGGGAGGTGAGTGGAGCGCGGTAGAAGAGGCATGCGGCGGGTGGACCGAAGGACGGGGGCAGCAAGCGTGGGCTGGCAGGCGCCGGGTACGGGGGAAGCGCCGCGCGAGCGGGGACGCCCCAGTTTAGTGGCTCGGCACGCGCCTTCCCACGCGAAATGATGCCAGCCGGTTGGAGGGCGGCCGAAGTCGTCGCCTTGCGCCTCGCCTCGACTCGCCGACGCGGAGTTTTTTGGGGGGCCGCGGCGCTCTGACCCGCCTCCCGACGTAAACTTGATAGAAGATGCCGCAGAAATGCCAGCGGACATCGATCGCTACGCCATGCGCCTCGAGGGGATCCGGTTTCGCGCGCGTCACGGCGACTCCGACGCCGAGCGCGATCTGCCTCAGGATTTCGTCGTCGATCTGGAGGTTCGGCTGCCCGTGAGCGCGCTGCCGAAGAGCGACGAGCGCCGCGCCGTGTACGACTACGACGCCCTCGCCACGCTCGTCGTCGAGGAGGGCACGCGCGCCTCATACCGCCTGCTCGAGATGCTCGGCAAGCGCCTCCTCGAGCGCGTTTTTCACGACACGCCGGCCGTGGGTGCCTCGGTGCGCGTGCGGAAATTCGGGCCGCCGACCGCGATGTCGGTGGACTCGGTCGCCATCGAGCTGGCGGCGGCGCGGCCGACGGCGTCGCGCTGATTGCGCTGTGCCCGGCGCCAAAGATGGGCGCTTTTCGGGCCGAGAACGGGTTAGAGTCGCGCATCCATGGCGCTCATCGACAACGAGAAGGACGCGCGGCGCCTCGCGCGCGCCATCGCCAGCGACATCGCCCTCTACAACGAAGAGAAGATCGCCGAGGGGCTCGCGAACGACAGCCTGTTCGACGTCATCGGCGAGGAGGTCGAGGAGGGCCGCGCGCACTACAAGAGCCGCGTCTCGCCCACGCTCTTCGACAAGAATTTCTTCGATCGCGCGCTCGTCGACGTGCTCGTGCGCTCGAAGGGGCACGTCAAGTCCGTGCTCTGGTAGCCGCGGCGTAGGCACGCTTGCCGCGTTACTTGGGGCGGCGAAGCTGTGATTCGCCACATGCGCGCAGCGCATCGAGGGCGCGGCTCATGTCCGCGGGCAGCGCGCTCTCCCAGCGCATCGCGGCGCGCGTGACGGGGTGGACGAAGCCGAGCACCGCGGCGTGCAGGGCCTGGCGGCCGAGCGCCTCGGCGATGGCGCGAAGGTCGGGATCCGCCGGTGCGCGGCCGTAGAGCGGGTCGGCGAAGATGGGCGTCTGGCTGCGTTCGGCGAGGTGAACGCGGATCTGATGCGTGCGTCCGGTCTCGAGCGTGCAGCAGACGAGGCTCGCGCGCGTACCGAGGAGCTCGAGCGGCTCGACGCGCGTGACGGCGCGGCGCACCGAAGGCCCCGGCTCGAGCAGCGACGTGAAGCGCAGCCGGCTCTTGGGGTGGCGCCCGTGAGGTGTGTCGATGACCGCCGCGCGGGCCTGGCCGTGCACGATCGCGAGGTAGCTCCGCTCGATGTCGTGGCGGCTGAACAGCTCCTTGAGCGCCTCGCGCGCCTCGGGGCGCTTGGCGACGACCAAGAGGCCGCTCGTGTCCTTGGCGAGCCGGTGCACGCTCCCCGGACGAAGATGGCCCTCCGGATCGCGCACGTCGGCGTCGCTGGCTTCGAACCCCTCGCGCGCGAGGAGCCCATGCACGAGGGTGCCCGTGTAGTGACCGCGCGCCGGATGCACGACGAGCCCAGCGGGCTTGTCGATGACGAGGAGATGTTCGTCCTCGAACACCACGTCGAGCGCGATCGAAGCGTCGGGCTTGGCCGTCGTCGTCTGGCCCGCGCTCGGCTCGACCCGCACCTCGCTGCCGGTCGCGAGCGGCGTGCGGTTGTCGATCGTGCGACCCTGAAGCGTGACGCGGCCCGCCGCGATCCAGCGCTGCACCTCGGCGCGCGTCGCTTGGACGCCGCTCTTCGCGCACAGCTCGGTCACCACCTTGTCGGCGCGTCCGCCGTGCAGCTCGGGCGGAACGAGCAGCGTCACGACCTCGCTCACGTCAGCCTGGGTTGTACTCGTCGGGGACGACGCTCGACAGCTCGGGGTTGTGCACGAGGTGCGACTCGACGTCGTCGAGGCGCAAGGGCTCGCGGAGCGCCACGAGGCCGGACTGCTCGACGAGGTAAAGGTCGAACGCCGAGTACCGGAAGAACGGCAGCACCGTGGTCTCGTCGTTCACGAGCCCGAGGATCGGGAGCTCGCCGTCGGCGCGCGCCTCGCCGAGGTACAGGCAGTTCCAGGGATCGCTCGGGAGGTTCGGCAGGCGCACGACGCGGTGACGCAGGCGCGAGGAGGTCCAGCCCTCTTCGGTCATCGCAGCGGCGAGGCGCCGGAGCGACGTGACCCGCGGGCGCGGCGAGGCGCCCATGCCGAAGCGTCCACGGCCGCGCCAGCGCTGACCGAAGCTCGCGAAGGTGAAGTCGAACTCGAGGAAGCGTCGCAAGGTCGGCGGCAGCTCGACCATGAGCTCGGACTCGAGGCGGTCGAGCGCGCCGGCGGGCGCCCCTTTCACGCGCACGTGAGGCGCGATGCGCTCGATGATGCGCTCGACCAGCGCAACGCCTCTCTCGATTTTCCCCATGGGTGCCAGCTCGCCTCTGCGATCGCGCGCGCCGCGTCAATGTCAATCGTCCCCGTCGTCCGGTGCGGTCGAGCCGCCGGCGGAGCGGCGCGAGAGCCGGGGCGCGCGCAGCCGCAAGAGGGCGAGCGCCAAGAACCCGACCAATACCGCGAACCACAGCGTCGCGAAGCGCGTGAGCACCATCGCCAGCGTGCCCACGGCCGTCGGGACGCCGCCGAGCGTCACGAGCTGCTCCTGGATGAGTTTGTCGGTGACGCCGAGTCCGCCGGGCACGGGCACGATCGCGCCCGCGAGCGTCGCCGTCGCGTAGGTGAAGCTCGCGAGCGCGAGTGAGGCCGACTCGCCGAAGCCGCGGAGCACGAGCCAGAGGCCGACGCCCTCGAGCGACCAGCCGACGAGGCTCAAGAGCGCCGGGATCACGAGCCGCGATGGCGTGAGCAGCACGCGCACCTGGGAGAGCGCGACCTCGAGGCGCGGCGCGATGCGGGCGGCGACGCGACCGAGCGGCCCCGGTAGGCGCGGGAGGACGGACAGCAGCGTGCGCGAGACGGTGGGGCTCGCGACCGTGACGAGCAGCGCGAGGACGAGCATGACGCCGGCGAGCGCCCACACGCCGCCGCCGTCGAAGGCGAGGCTCCCGAGCGCGATCATCCCGATGACGCCGATGAGATCGGTGACGCGCTCGGCCACCACGATTGGAGCCGTGCGCTCGATCGCGATGCCGCGCGTGCGGTAGAGCACGAGCGATTTGAACACCTCGCCCACTTTGCCCGGCGAGACCGTGAGCACGAACCCAGACAAGAAGGTGAGCAGGCTCTCGAGCTTCGGGATCCCGCGGATGTCGAGCGCCGCGAGATAGAGCTCCCACTTGATGAAGCGGAAGAGGTAGTTGACGAGCGAGAGGCCACACGCGGCAGCGAACGCGCCGAAGCGAAACGTCGCGAAGCGTGTACGCACCTCGTCGAGCCCCGTGTAGAGGACGAACGCCGCGTAGAGCACGACGCCGCACAGCATGATCG
>SYFR01000397.1 GCA_005800325.1 Myxococcales bacterium
ACGTTCTTGTCCGCGCGCGGCAGCATGTGACGTTCTTGTCCGCGCGCGGCGGCATGTGACGAACTTGTCCCAGGGCGGCGGCCACTCTCATGATGGCCGCCGTGCCGCGTCCGGCCGTCACGGTTGACTATCGGCTGCACGAGCGACGTGCTCGTCGCCGCCGCTCGGGGTGGCAGACCTCGGGCGGCGTGGTGCTCGACGTCGCCAGCGGGACCGTGCTCGTCGTGCGCACGCGACGCGAGTCGCGCGGTGGCCGCGTCGGCTGGACCTGGCCCAAGGGCGTCCTCGACGAGCATGAGGGGCCGGTATTTGCGGCGATCCGCGAGATCGCCGAGGAGGCCGGGGTGCACGCCGAGCCGCTCGCGCGGATCGCCGTCATCGAGACGAAGCGCGCGCTCCGCCACTACTTCCTGTTCACGAAGATCCGCGACGGCCTGCCGTTCGGGGCCGAGACGCTCGAGATCTCGTGGGTGAGCTTGCGCGACGCGAAGGTGCTGCTCGAGCGCAAGCGGGATCGCCGCGTCCTGCGCGCCGCGCGTCGTGCGCTCGGCGCGCTGCGTAGCGCGTGAGGCGATTCCGTGCGTGAGGCGCGCGACTCCGTGCGTGAAGCGATTCCGTGCGTGAGGCCGCCGCGTGCGCTCGGCGTGCTACTCGGTGCGTGAGGCCATGGTCACGCCAGGACGCGGGGCCTCACGGCAGAAAGCGCGCGACGAAGGCATCGCGCGGGCCCGTGCTCTCGAGCTTCGTGTCGCCGAGCTCTGCTAGGCCGTCGAAGAAGCCGCCGGACAGCACGTGGCTCGCGTCGTCCACGGCGAGCGCGACCGGGCAGGGGCCTGGGTCGCAAGCCTTCTCCGCGCCGCCGAAGCGCCCGCTCCACAAGAGCTCGCCGTCGGGGTTCAGTTTGGCGAGGAAATGCTCGGCGCGGTCATCGCTGGCGCTCTCGAGCGTGACGCCGGCGATCTCGAGCTTGCCGGAGAATGCGCTGGCGACGAGGACGTTGCCCTGAGCATCGAAGGCGACGTCGAGCCCGTGGAGCGAGCACGACGCAGGGGCGCAGACGCCGAGATTCACGGGGAGGTGGCGCGTGAAGAGGTGCTTTCCGGACGGGCCGTACTTCGCGACGACGATGTCGGGGCCCTGGCTGCTCTCGATCGGACCGCCGCCGAAGTCGATGCGGCCCTCGAAGTAACCCGCGATGGCCACGTTGCCGTAGAGGTGGGCGCTGACGCGCAGCGAGCGCTGGACGCCCTGTCCGTCGCCGAAGCTCATCGCGTAGACGACCTTCATGTCGGGGTCGATGCGCGCGAGAAAGAAGTCGACGCCGCCGGTGCTCTCGAGCGCAGCCGCGCCCGGAAGCTCGAGCTTGCCTACGAACTCGCCGCCGACCACGAGCGAGCCGCCCAGATCGTAGGCGACGCTCTCGACGAGCTGCGTGTCGCTCGAGCGCGGGTGAAACGACCAGCGGCACTCGAGCGCGCCTGTGTCGTTCGCGTCCGGCGCGAACGATGCGAGAAAGAGGTTCGAGTTCGACGAGCCGCTCTCGAAGGGCGGGCAGGCGCTCGTGTCCCCGGGCAGCTCGAGCGTCCCGCGAAAGCCGCCCCCGATGACGATGTTGCCGGACCCGTCGCGCGCGACATCGACCGCGTTGCCATACGGGGTGAAGCCCTCGCCGCCGAGGGTCAGCGGCGCGAAGGCGGGCGTGGCGCTGAGGTCCGCGAGGAAGATGCGCTGCTCGCTCGCGGGTGCGGTGAGCTGCGCGCCCCCGACGACGATGTCGCCCGCGAATCTGCCGGTGAGGAGCGGGCCGTGGAGCGAGACGGGCCGCGCCCACTCGGTGGCGAGCAGCGTGAACGCGTCGTTCACCTCGCCCGCGTCGTCGAGCCTCACGACGAAAGTGTCTTCGCTCGCGGTGGTCGAGAGGGTGTCATCCCCCGCTGCTATCGTGGCGCCGAACGTTCCCGCGACGAGGATGCTCTCGTCACCGAAGCTCACCGCGCGCACGTCTTCGCTCGCGACGCCGGAGAACGTCTCGAAGAACTCGAGCTCGGCGTCTTCGCGAAGCGAGAGGTCGTCGATGCCCGAGACCACGTGGCAGCCGAAGGTCGCGCTCGATACGAGGAGCGCGATCGCGCTGACTCCACCCACGCGACGGCGCTCGCGGGCGACGCGACGACGCTCTCGCTTCATGGCGATCATGGCTCGCCGCGGCAGGGTCAGAAGCGCCACGCTATGCCCGCCGTGGTCGGTACCAGGAGCGCGGCCGCCGGCGCCGCCGCGTGAGGCTGTGCGGCTGTCGCTGGTGCGAAAAAGAGGCCGACCACGCCCGTGGCCAGCGAGGCGCCCGCGAGGGCAAGCGATACCGTGGACGCGTGCGCGACCGCGCGCGTGGCGATGTAGTCGTCCTTCTGAAAGCGGTAACACACGCTCCCCTCGCACTCGTCGCGCAGCTCGGCGCCGCGCACCATCGCGACGGTCCCCGTGATCGCCCCGACCAAGGCCAGCGCCGCGCCGATCCCGAAGCCGACGCGGCTCGGCATCGGGATCCCGCCGCCATCGGTCTCGGGCACGGGCGCGACCACCGGGGGCGGGAGTCGGAGCGCGACGCGACGCAGCTTGACGCCTTGGACCACGACGATCTTCGTCGTGACACCGCGCCCATCGACCGCGACGCGCAGCTCGTGCGACCCCGGATCGAGCTCGCGTGGCGTGCCATCGAGCCGCGACGCAACGGTGCGACCGTCGATCGAGAGCTCGGCCGCGGCCACGTCCTCGCCGGTGTGATCCGTCAGCGTGACGATGATCGACGGGAGCGCGAGTCGGACCTCGTCGAGCCACGCGACGCACTTCGTCTGGATCGCCTCCGGGCAGCTCGGCTGGCCGCACGCGAGCAGCTCCTGCTGTGCCGACACGAGCGCGTTTCGTTTTCGCTCTCGCTGCGCGTGCTTGAATGACGCCGCACACGCGCCAGCGTCTCGTGCGCCCGCGTCCTTTGCGGCAGCGACTTGGGATGCAGCGTATTTTGCGGCAGCGACTTGGGATGCAGCGTCTTTTGCGGCAGCGTCCTTTGCGGCAGCGTCCTTTGCGGCCGTGTCTTTTGCGGCCGTGTCTTTTGCGGCCGTGTCTTTTGCGGCCGTGTCTTTTGCGGCCGTGTCTTTTGCGACAGGCTCGGTGGCGGCAGCCTTGGCGTGGCGAACCGAGCACGCGAGCGCGAGGCCGGCCACGAGGGCGGCGAAGCTCGAGAGGAAGCGAGCCCGGGCGCCCACCCAGGTCATTTACATGCAGCCGGGCTTCGGCACCAGATCGCCATCGGCGTCGAGCTGAAACGGGTTCTCGCAGCCGGGCTTCGTCGCGCGCGCCGAGGTCTCGGGATTCGGTCGTCCGCCGCCTCGCGACCCATGAGCCCACGCAGGCGGGGCCGCGCTTCCCGGCGCGGTCGATGCGGTCGCGCTCGCCGCTGGCGCAGTGCTGGCTCCGGGCTCGGCGGCAGATGGCGCGGGCACGGGCGCGACCTCGGCCGACGCCGCCGTGTCGCTCGACGAGGCTGGCGCGGAGGAGCTCGCGGCTCGAGCGCT
>SYFR01000398.1 GCA_005800325.1 Myxococcales bacterium
CGAGCCGACCGGCAACCTCGATCCGCAGCTCGCCATCGACATCCTCGGCCTCTTCGAGGATCTGCACATGGCCGGCACGACGGTGCTCTTCGCGACGCACGATCGCTCGCTGCTCGAGGTCCGCGATCGGCGCGTCGTCGTGCTCGACGAGGGCAAGGCGACGGACGTCCACCACGGTCTCCCGTCGCTCGACTGGGGCGACGCACACAGCGGCATTCGCGTCGCCGTGTAGCGAGGATCCACGATGCAGACCAAAGATCCCACGTATCGATTCCTCGGGACCTGGCGCGCGGGCCGGCGCGACTGGCAGCTCCACGCCGTCAGCGTGTTCTCGCTCGCCGTCGCGTTCGTGTGCCTGGCGACCGCGATGCTCGTGATCACGAACCTCGCCGCCGTGCGCGATCGCTGGTCGCGTGCCGGCCGCGCCACCGTCTATCTCAAGGACGACACGACCCCCGACGACGTGGCCGCGCTCGTCAAGGCGCTCGAGGCCACGAGCGGCGTCGCGCGGGTGCGCTTCGTGTCGCGCGAGAACGCCCGCGACGAGATCGTGAGCGCCGGCGGCGACGACGCGCTGGCGGCGCTGCCGGCCGAGGCGTTCCCGAGCTCGGTGGAGCTCGCGTTCGCCGACAGCGTCGACGACCAGATGCTCTCGGTGATCGCGCTCAAGCTCCGAGCGCTCGGCAGCGTCGACACCGTCGAAACCTACCAGCGATGGACCGAGAAGCTCTCGCTCTTTCTCGAGGGCGGCGTGACCGCCAGCATCTTCCTCTCGCTCGTGGTGTTCGGCGCGGTCGTGAGCGTCGTCGGCTCGACGATGCGGCTCCTGCTCGAGCAGCGAAAGCTCGAGGTCGAGGTGCTGAAGCTCGTCGGTGCCACCTCGAGCTTCGTGAGCCGACCGTTCGTGGTCGAGGGGGCGGTTCAGGGGATCGCGGGCGCGGCCGCGGCGATCCTCATGCTCGGCATCCTCTACAGCATCGTGCGAGGTCGCTTCGACGAGCAGCTGGGCACGCTGCTCGGCGTGCGCCCGACGTTCCTGCCGCTCAGCGGCATGGCCGTGATGGTCGCGGTGGGAGGGCTCCTCGGTGCGTCGGCGGCCTGGCTCAGCCTGCGCAAGGCGGTGCGGATCTGAGATGAATCGAGCCTCGCCGAGAGGTGCACGGAGCACCGAAGCTCTCGAGGCTCGCCGCGTGCCGGTCAAGCGACGGGGCGCGCTCGCGCTCGCGACGGCGTTGCTCCTCGCGGGCACCGCGGGCGCGTACGTCCCCTATGCACCGACGGCGAACTCCGGCGCGCAGCTCGGAGAACCGCGGGCCGCGTCGCCGGTCAGCGCGCTCGATTCGACGGTCGACTTCGAGCGCCTCTTGGCGCGGCTCGACGTGGAGGAGAAGGAACTCGACCTCGAGCTCGCCCCGATGGCGGCGAAGCTCGCGACCGTGCAACAGCGGATGAACGCTCGGGGGAGGCAGTACTTTCGCCATGTGCGCGCCGGGCTGCTCCCCGTGGGCGGCGGCTTCGATGCGTTCGTCGATCACGCCGCGAAGGTCGAGCGGACGCGCGCGGCGCTGCTCGGCGACATCGCGGAAGAGCGCGAGCTGCACGAACGACAAGCCGCCCTGACGAAGGAGCTGCGCCGCGTTCGCGCCGAGAAGGCCCCGCTCGTCGTGCAGCGCGAGGCGATGCGGCGTGCGCGCGCAGCGATGCAGGAGGCCGACGAGCGACGCGACGCCTTCGCGCGGGCGTTCGGGTCGGGGCCGAACGCTGACGGCGTCGATGGCCACTTCGCCGTCTACGGCGCCGACACCGGGCCCGTCGCGGGAGATCCACTGGCGCGCTTCACGTCCATGCGCGGTCGCCTCTCGTTCCCGCTCGCCGGACGAGCCGAGGTGGCGAGTGACGCCGATCAACGGCGCGGAAGCGTCGCGTTGCGCGCTGGGCGCGACACCGTGGTGCGCTCGGTCTACGGCGGGACGGTCGCCTTCGCCGGGGAGACCGACGCGACGCTCACGGTCGTGGTCGACCACGGCGAGCGCTACTACACGGTCTACGGCAACCTCCAGCGCATCGACGTCAAGGTCGGCGACCCGCTGCCCGAGCGGGGGCGCGTCGGGCGGATCGAGCGACGGCGCGGCCAGCCGGCGACGCTGCATTTCGAGCTCCGCTACGGAAAGAGCCTCCTCGATCCCGGACCCTGGCTCGGGCTTTGAGCGCCCCCGGCGCGTGACGCCGAGCGAGCGCGACGCGAAATCGTGGGCCGACGGTGGACGCGCGGCGCCCGGCCGTGCGAAAACCGTGAACGCCGTTTCTCATGAGCGACCCCGGCCCACGCCTGTCGAGCTCCGCTTCCGAAGTGCGCACGAGCGTGTTCGCTGCGCTCGCGGGACGCATCGAGGCGCAACGCACGAAGCACGGCCGCCTCATCCCGCTGCAGATTGGCGACACGCACCTCGCGCCGCCAGCCGCGGCGCTTGACGCGGCGCGCGGGCTCGAGCCGCACGACCTCGGCGTGTACGGTGCAGTCGCCGGGCTCCCCGAGCTCGGAGAGGCCGTCGCCGCGCGGCTGATGAAGAGGGGCCTCTCGTCCGTGCGCGGGTCCGAGAACGTCCTCGTCGGCGCGGGCTGCACGCATGCGCTGTTCTGCGGCGCGCGCGCGCTGCTCGATCCCGGGGACGAGGTCCTCGTCGCCGTGCCGTACTGGCCGCTCATCCCCGGCGTGCTCCGCGCGGCCGGCCTCGTCCCGGTCGAGGTGCCGCTCACGACGAGGCTCTACGCCGACCCGCACTTCGACGTCCGCGATGCCTTCGAGCGCGCCGTGACGCCCCGGACGCGCGCGCTCTATTTCTCGTCGCCGAACAATCCGGACGGCTATGTGCTCGGTGCGCGCGAGCTCGCGGCGCTCGGGGAGCTTGCGGCCGCGCACGACCTCTGGGTGCTCGCGGACGAGGTCTATTCCGACTTCGCCTACGAGGGAGCGCACACGTCGATCGCGAACCTCGCCGCGATGGCGGACCGGACGATCACGGCGCACTCGCTCTCGAAGAGTCACGCGCTCGCGGGCGCTCGCATCGGCTCGATCGCCGGGCCGAAGCGCGTCATCGACGCCGCGCGGCGCATCTCGAACCACACCATCTACAACGTGCCGGTGACCATGCAGCGTGCCGCGATCGCCGCGCTCTCCGACGGAGACGCGTGGCTCGGGCGCGCGAAGGCCGCGTACCTCGAGGCGCGCGATAGGACGACCCGCGAGCTCGATCGGCGCGGCCTCGTTCACCACCGTCCGCGCGGCGGCAGCTTCGTGTTTCTCGACCTCGCCGAACGCCTCGGCGGAGCGCCGCTGACGCGCTTGCTCGAGCTTGCCATCGACGAGGGCGTGTTGCTCGCGCCGGGCGACGCCTTCGGGCGCTCCTTCGAGTGCCACGCGCGACTCTGTTTCACAGGGACCCCGATCGAGGACGTGATCGAAGGGGTCGCGCGCTTCGACGCCGCACTCGACAAGCTGAAATGATCCGCGCCTACGCACGCTTCATCGCCAACCGCTCCGTGGCTCTCGCCATCGTCGTCGTTACGCTCGCCCTCGTCGCGCTCGCGGGTTGGCAAGCGCGGCGCGTCGGCCAGGACGACGATATCCTCGCCTTCTTGCCGCGCACGAACGCGGACGTCGCGAGCTTTCACACCATCAACGAGCGCTTCGGCGGCCTCGACGTCGCCATCGTCGGCATCACCGCGGAGGACGCGTTCGACGCCGAATTTCTCACGCGCTTGCGGCGGGCGACGAAGGCGCTGAATGAAAATCCGCTGCTCAGCTACACGCTGAGCCTCACGAACGTCGAGGACTTCGCGCCCGAGAAGGGCGGGGGGATCCGCGCCGACTACCTCGTCAGCCGCCTGCCCACGAACGACGCCGAGGCGGCGGCGCTGCGCGAGCTCGCGATGAGCAAGGATCACATCGTCGGCAACCTCGTGTCGAAGGATGGCAAGAGCGTCATCCTCTACAGCTTCGCGCACCACGGCGCGAACCCGAGGGCCGTGGCCTCGACGGTGCGCGAGGCGGTGCTGCGCGAGTTCCCGAACGAGCCGAAGTTCTGGGGCGGGGCGCCGTTCATCTCGACCTACATCTTCGACATCACGCAGGACGACATGCGCCGCCTCATGCCGTGGGCGGTGGCCGTCATCCTCGCCATCGTGATGTGGTCGTTTCGCGACGTCGTGGGCGTCCTCTTGATGCTGCTCGCGACGGGCATGGGGATCGTATTTTCATACGGCCTGATGGGCGCGCGCGGCGTGAACGCCAACATCGTCCTCGGCTCGATGCCGGTCGTGCTGTTCGCGCTCGGCAGCGCCTACGCGACCCACGTGATGGTCGCCTACTACTCGCTGCGCCACCGCTACGGGGCGGAAGAGGCGATCACCAAGGCGCTCGAGCGCGTCGTCGCGCCGGTCATCGGCGCGGGCCTCACCACGGTCGCGGGCATGTTCTCGTTCCTCTCGATGGACATCGTGCCGATGCAGGACTTCGGCCTCTACAGCGGGCTCGGCGTCCTGTCGTCGATGTTTCTCGCGCTGACGTTCGTGCCGGCGGTGGTGGTGCTCTACCGGCCGAACGCGAAGTCCTTCAAGGCGAGCCGCTTCAACGCCTTCATCGTGCAAGCGGCGCGGGCGATTCACCAGAAGAAGCGGCCGCTCCTCGTCGTCGTCGCCGGGCTCGCCGCGCTCGGAGCCGCGTTCGCCGGGCGCATCGAGGCGCGCATGGACACCGCGGCGTTCTTCTCGGAAGAGAGCCCGCCCGCGACGGCGAACCGCTTCTTGCGCGAGAACTTCGGGGGCTCGCAGTTCATCCAGATCGGCGTCGACGGGGACATGAACGATCCGGATGTGCTGCGCGAGGTGCAGCGCGTGGCTGACGCGGTCTCCCTCATCGAGCACGTGACGAGCGTCATCCACATCGGGGACGTGCTCTCGATGACCTACGAGTCGATGGTGGGCGAGCGGCGCCTGCCGGCGACCAGCGCGCAGGCGCGGCTGCTCTATCGCTTCCTCGCCGGGCGCTCCTCGGTGACGCAGCTCGTGACCGAGGATCGGCAGCACGCGCTGCTACAGGTCAAAATAGACTCGGACGAGCACGACGCCGTCACACGCACGCTCGGCGCGGTCGAAGCGGTGGTGCGCGACTCGAGCGTCACGAGCTACCGGGTGGTCGGGCGATCGGCCTCGGCGGCGCGCCCATCGGGCGAAGGCGCAGCGGGCGCAGGCGCAGCGGACGCGACGACAGAGCTCGCGAAAGCCTCGGCGGGCTCGACCAAGGTCAGCGACGTGGACCGCGCGCTCGCGAAGGGGCGGATGCGCGAGGTCGTCGCGGCGCGGCTCGTGGCGCTGCTGCACACGGGCGGCATCGCGGCGCCCGACCCGAAGCGGCTCGTGAGCGAGCTCGAGCGTCCCGCGACGAAACCGGACGAGGCCAAGGTCAAGCAGCGCATCGAGCAGTTCCTGGCGTCGGAAGAGTCGGTCCTCGACAAGGCGCAGAGGGACCTCGCGGCTCCGATCGCGCTCGCGGTAGCAAAGCTCGGGAAGAAGTTCGACGACGATGACCTCACGCGCGCCATCGCGCTGGCGACGGGAAGGAGCGAAGAAGACGACCTCGTCGATGACGTGTCGCTCACGCTCGGCACCGCGATCGACGAGGCGTGGCGTCAAGAGCAGGGGGCGGCACAGCTCGACGCGCTCGTGGGCGCGGCCGGCATCGACATCGCAGCGACGCCGCAAGGAGAGCGGCTTCGGCGCCGCATGGCTGACGCGCTCATCGACCTCGAGCACCCGTCGGCGCTCGCCCCGGTGGAGGCGGGGGCCGCGCAGGGAACGCTCGCGTTTCTCGTGAGCGGCGTCCCGGTGCTGCATCGCGGGCTCTCCGCGAGCGTCACGTCGAACCAGATCGCGAGCCTCATTTCTTCGTGCGTCGTCGTGTTCGTCATCCTGTGCGTGATGTTTCGCTCGGTCACGGCGGGGCTCATCGGCGTCGCGCCGACCGCGCTCACGTTGCTGTTGATCTACGGCGCGATGAAGGCGCTCGGGATCTACCTCGACATCGGCACTTCGATGCTCGCGAGCATCATCGTCGGTGAGGGCGTGGACTACACGGCGCAGCTCATGGCGGGGTGGCATGCACGCGAGGGCGAGCCGCTCGGAGAGGCCGCGGCGGCGTCGGCCGACGAGGCGGGGCTCGGGATCTGGACGAACGCCCTCATGGTGGGCGCGGGCTTCTTCGTGCTGACGCTCGGCGAGGCGCGGCCCCTCCGCAACGTCGGCGGACTGACCGCGGCGGCCATGCTCGTCGCCGCGGCCGCGTCCTTCGTCGTCGTCCCCGTGCTGGCTCGAAAGCGGCGCTACCCAATGCTCGCCGTGCCCCCGCCCGACGCTTCGCCGAGCCCGGCACGGGAGCCGGACGTCGCCCCCGAACGCGCCACGGCGTGACCGGGGTCACATGAGCCGAGCGCCGGATCGCTCGGGCAGTTGGTGTATGCTGCGCCACCCGAACGCGCATGGCGGCAGGCGAACCGAAAGCCGGTGACATCATCGACGCCCGGTACCGACTCGATCGAGAGCTCGGCCGCGGCGCGCACGGGCTCGTGTTTCGCGCGCACGATGGCCAGCAGGGCATCGACGTCGCGCTGAAGATCCTGAACCAGGAGATCGCCGAGGATCCGCAATACACCGTGCGGCTCTGGCGCGAGGCCCAGTCGCTGCAAGCGCTCTTCGGCACGAGCGTCGTGCGCGTGTACGGCTTCGGCACCGACACGGTGAACGGCCACGTCTACATGGCGATGGAGCTGCTCGAGGGCGAGACGCTCGCGCAACGCCTACGCGACCTCGAGGAGTTTGGCGATCGCTTCAGCGCGTTCGCCGTGCTCGAGGTGCTCGATCCGGTCGCTCGCGCGCTGCACACGGCGCACTCGAAGGGCATCATCCACCGCGACGTCAAGCCGTCGAACATCGTGCTCGTGCACGAGGACTGCGGCGGGGGCACGCGGCTCATGGACTTCGGGCTCGCGAAGCTCCACGGCACGATGCAGCTGACGCAGGTCGGCATGGTCGCCGGCTCGCCGAGCTACGTGGCGCCCGAGCTCTGGCGCGCCAAGCCCTTCGATCATCGCATCGACGTCTACTCCTTCGCCGCCGTGGTGTTCCGCACGCTCGCCGGTCGCCCCCCCTTCGTGGCGGAGTCGGTGGTGGACATTCTGATGGCGGCGACGATGGGCGAGCGGCCGCGGCTCAGCGAGTTTCGTCCCGAGCTTGGACCGGCGGCGGACGCCTGGGTCGCCAAGGCGCTGGCGATCGAGCCGGACGATCGTTTCGCCTACGTGAGCACCATGTGGAACGAGCTCATCCGCGTCGTCATGAACAGCGCGGGTCCAAGCGCCGAGCTCGCGCGCGCGGCCTTCTCGCTACCGAGCTGACGTCGCGCCGCTGCTCGAGGCGGCAGAGCTTGGCCGCTACTTCGGGCAGTCGGCCTCGAGGTCGCAGGCCGAAAAACAGGGCCCGGGGCTGCACTCGATGCACAAGGCGAGCTCCGTCAAGAGGTCGGAGTCGCTCGACATTCGCGAGCACGCATCGAAGCAGGGGGCGTCGTTCTTGTCGCACGCGGCGTAGCACGCGAAGAGCGCGCTGCAGCTCGCGTCCGCCAGACACGCGGCGTGCGGCGCGGCGCAGGCCGCGATGGCGCAGTCGCTGAAGAAGCACTCGACGCACGTGGGGCCCGCGCACTCCGGCGTCTCGCCCGTGGTCGCCGACGCGCTCCCGGACGAGCTCGACGAGGCGCTGTCCCCCGCGCCGCTCGAGCCGGACGAGCTCGACGACACCATGGCGCTACCGTCGGGGATGCAGCGCAGGTGGTCGCACCGATAGCCGTCGCCGCACTCGCGGTCCTTCTGGCAGGCGTCGAGCACGACGACCTCGCTCTTGCACGCGGAGCTGCAACACACGAGCGCGAGGAGGGCAAGCGCGGTGCGCGGCGCTCTCTTCGGGAGTTCTCTCCGCATGGTACCGACCCTTACCAACGGCGCGCGGTCTTGAGAACCTCCTTGTCAGGTTGGCTCGCCTCCCACGGTTCGCGGCTCACGAAGGCTGCTTCTCACGACGTGCAGTGCGCCCCGGGTCGTGCGACGCTGCGAGGCATCATGGTCGGCGACAGCAACTGCGGGCTTGTTCGAGCGCTCGGCTTCGTCGCCTGGGCCGACGATCGGCTCGCGCCGGAGGAGCGCGAGATGCTCTCCACGGTGATGGACGCGCTCGAGGTGCCCCACGAACGGCGCGCGGAGCTGTGCGAATCCCTCAGGCACGATGGCGCCTTGCTCGACGGGATTTCGGACGCCATCGCCGACGAGGTCGAGCGACGCTTCGTCATGGCGCAGGCGATCATCCTCGCGGGCATCGACGGCGTCATCGTGGACGCCGAGCGCACCAAGATCGCGGAGCTCGCCCGGGCGCTCGGCATCGAGGACGACGAGCTCGAGTTCATCTTCGAGGCCGTCGAGGCCACGAACGACATCCAGGCTGGCCTCGAGCTCGCGTAGTCGCGCTCAATTCGAGGCGTCGTCGATGCGTGCGCGTCGGAGCGCCTCTTTGAGATCCACGACCTTCGCGTGGGTCGGTGCGAGACGCTGGCAGTGCTCGACCTCGCGGGCGGCATCGTCGAGGCGCCCATCGTCGAGGAGCACGCGAGCGAGGTTCGTGCGGGCGCGGAGCGAGCCTGGGTGCCAGGAGAGGGCCCGGCGGTAGGCAGCGATGGCGCGCGTCCTCTCACGATGGGCCTCGGCGTTGCCGAGCGCGACGTAGGTGCCGGTGTTCGCGAGGAGCGCGAGCGAATGCTCGACACCGGCGGCTGCGCCGTCGAAGTCGCCGGCCTCGTGGCGTGCAATCCCGAGCTCGAGCCACGCCTCGCCGTCGCCGGGATCGGCGAGGACCGCCCGCTCGAGCAACGCCGCGCGCCGGGTCGTGTGTTCGAGCCGCGCGTCGGCGACGAGGACCTGGCTCGCGTAGCGGCGCACGCCGAGGACCAAGAGGACCGAGGCGAGCGCGAGGGCGCCGAACACGAGCCCAGCGTCGCGTGGGAGGCGAGGCAGGCGGGGAGTCGCGGCGGTCGCGAACGCCAGCGCCAGTGCGACGAGCGGCAGCGCGAGGGAGCTGTCGCCTAGCGCGCCTGTCGCCGTCGCGAGGATCACGGCGCGCACGACCGGTGCGTCGCGGCCACGCACGGTAGCGCACGCGAGGAGCGTCGCCACGGCGAGGGCGAGCGCGACGGGGCCGCCGGTCGCGAAGAGCTCGAGGACGTCGTCGTGGGCGGTCACCGCGTTCGAGAACCGCGTGGCAGCATCAGCGACGTCGAGCCGCTCGAGGAGCGTGCCCTGCGCGTCGAGGAACGCGAACGGAAAGTCGCCGAGCCCCGTCCCGAGCGGCAGCGCATCGATCGCGGCCGCGAGCGACGCCCGCGCGATCCACACGCGTCCGAGCAGCGACGCGCCGAGATCCCCGCGAATTCCGGAGTAAACCGCGATCGCGACACCGAGCGCGACGGCGAGCCAGCGAACGCGCGAACGCTCCAGCGCGAAGAGCGCGACGACGGTGGCGAGCCACGCGGTGCGCGAGCCCGAGAGCGCGAGCCCTGCGGCCGCGAAGACGAGGGCTGCGGCCGCGAAGATGCGCGCGCACGTGGGCGTCTCGGATCGCCTGGCGCCGTGCCAGACGAGCGGAAAAGCCACCGCGAGCTCGAGCCCCGACCAGTTGGGGTTGCCCTGGACGCCGCGCGGAACGAGACCGAGCGCGAGCTCGATCACCGCCGCCGCGCCCGCGACGACGCACGCGACGCACGCGACGCGAAAGGCGAGCGAGAGCCTGTCTTCCCGAGGGAGTCCCGCGAGCGCGAGCGCAAACAGCGGGGACGCGACGAGCGGCGCGAACCGCAGCGGATCGGGGTGCGTGGCCCACGCCAAGGACAGCATGAGCCAGCCCGCGGTGAGCGTGAGCCATGCGTTGCCCGTCGTGAGCCGCGCGCGCCGCCCGCCGAGCGAGAGCGTCGCGAGCGCTGCCGTGAGGAAGAGGGGCGCCTTGGCGACGGCGCTCGGCACGCGCGGATCGAGGCCGAGCGCGCTCGAGGCCACGAGACCCGCTACGACCCACGCAGCGCGGCTGCCAACCGCGCCCATCAGCTCCGCTCGTCGAGCACGGCGCGCAGGCGATCACGCACGTCGGGGCTGCCCTCGCGAGCGAGCGCACGGCGCAAGAGCCAGGTGACGCGCCGATCTACGTTGTGCGCGAGGTAGCTCGCCGCGAGCGTGCGCTCGAAGCCAAGCTGCGAGCCGAGCGCGTCGATCATGCGGTAGATCGCCTTGTCGGGAAACCACGCGAGGCGAATGGCGAGCGCTGCCATGGCGACGTGCACGTCGGCGTCGCGCGCCTTCGGCTCGAGCAGCGCGTCGAGGCTCGCACGCAGCGCGGGCTCCTCGATGGCGATCGTCGCGCGGACGAAATCGGGGAGCCACTCGGCCGCGCAGCTCTCGAGCTCTTGCACGAGCTTCGCCGGAGCGTCCGCGTAGCCGAGCCTGCCCGCGGCGACCACGCCGAGGATGCGCGGCAAGGTGCGATCCGTCGTGGCGCGTGACACGACGAGCTCCCGGGCGCTCTCGTCGCCGAGGCTGCCGAGGATCTGCAGCGACGTGAGGGTCTCCTGCGACTCGGGGCTCGCCCACGAGTCGCGCAGCGTGCTCATCGCGATCGGGAGCGTCCCAGCAGGCCGAAGCTTGGCGACGACGCGCGTGAGGTCGCTGCGCCCGCGCGTCCACCCGAGGAGCAGCCGGCCCGAGGCCGCCTCGTCGGGCACCCGCGTGAAGTACGAGCCCACCCGCTCGACCCCGCACTCGTAGCCGAGCAGGCAAGCGAGGAGGTGGCTTCGCACGCGCGGGTCGCCGGCGTCGCCGAGCGCGAGCGCCGCACGCCGGATCGCGGCGCCGTGCTTGCGTGGGTCGAGGCCCTTGAAGAGGGCGGCGTGGATGCGATCGCGCGCGCCGCCCGGGGTGAGCGCGTCCAGCGAATAGATCGCCTCCTCGCGCAGCGACACGCTCGGGCTCGTCGCCAGCGCCTCGAGCGATTTCCGCGCCCGCTCGTGCTCGTCGCCGCGGAGGGCGAGCTTGCCGATGGCCGCGACCGCGCTCGAACGCACGAAGTCGCTCGGATCGGCCAGCGCCTTCTCGAGCAGCGCGAGTCCCTCCGCGTGGTGCACGTCTCCGAGCACGTACGCGGCGTTCAAGCGGATGACGGCCTGCTTGTGCTCGATCGTCTTGGCGATCTCCGCGTAGAACGCATTCTTGTCGAGCCGCTCGAGGGCGAACGCGATGTTGTTCAACATGCGCGAGTCACGCACGTTGGGCATCGTGGCCAAGAGCGCCTTCGTCGCCGACTTGTCGCCGACGCGGCCGAGCGCGTACACGGCCTTGTTGCGGATCTCGGCCGACGTATGGTCGATGAGCGCGACGAGCGCCGCGACGTGCCGCGGTGAACGAAGCTCGGCGGCGGCGAGCGTCGCCGCCAGCACGAGCGCCTCGTTGTCGCTCGCGAGCGCCTTCTTGGCGTCGTCGATGAGCGTGTCGCGCGCGAGCAGGTGGCGATTTTGCCAGAGCGCTTCGAAGAGCGCCGGACGAAGGTCGGCGCCGCCGGGCCTCTTGCCGAGCTCGGCGCGCAGGAACGACACGACACGCTGGTCGCTGATGTTTCCGAGCGCTTCGACGACAGCCTCGCGAACGTGAAGCTCCTCGTCGTTGCGCTGATAGAGCGCGATGAGCGGCGCAACGCTGGTCTTGTCGGGCACCGCGCCGAGCGCCTTGACGACGCGATAGCGGACGAGCGGCTCCCAGTCGTCGAGCGCACCCTGGAGCGTCGCGAGCGCACGGTGATCGCCGAGCGCCTCGAGCACCACAGCGCAGCGGGCGCGCGCGTCGAGGTCGATGTTGTCCGCGAGGCACCGCTCGAGCGCCTTCGTCGAGCGCTTGCCGAGATTGACGAAATCGGGGCTCGCGGGGAGATCGCGGTAGCCGACGTTGATGAGCACCGAGGCGTCGTTCGGCACCTGGGCGAGGAGCTTCTCGGCGTCGCTCGCCTGGTCCTCGCGCGCCTCCGACTGCTGCTGCGCGACGACGCCGGGCACGACGAGCGCCGCAGGCGCGAGCGCTGCACACAAGAGCATTGGGCCGAAAGCCCCGCGCAGCCACGCGCGCTTCACTGCGGCACTCCTGCGACGCGGGCGGTGCGCGCCAGCTTGGCGACGAGGGCGATGACCTCTTCGGAGCGCAGCTTGCTCGCGTAGTAGCGGACCGTGATGCCGCGGCCGCTGCACGTGCGAAGCTTGTCGTCCCAGCTCACGAGCTCGATGCGAGCGTCGCGGTAGAGGCCGAGGTCGAAGCTCTCCTCGCAGCGCGCCTCGGGCTCGAGGTCGACGATGAGCTCGAGCTCCGCGCGCGGGACGTCGCTGGGAACGGGGCGATCGCGACCGGGGACGGCCGGGGCGCCGGATGCCCGCGCAGCGCAGCCGTTCATCGCGAGCAACACCGCGAGGCAACACAAAGCCCGTCGAGTTCTCATGGCGTGCGTCGATAACACGGCGCTCGGTCGCCGCGCACGCAGAGACAACGCCGACCCCGCGCCACGCCATTCCAGGCGATTCCGCCCGCCGAGTCGCGCACCCAAGCTTCGTCGCCCCGGATTTTTTTCGCGCGTTCAGGGCAGCCAGGACTCGAGCTTCGGTGCCGGCTGCCGCCAACCGCGTCGTCTCGGGCGAGCCCCTCCGAGCAGCTCGACCACCGCGTCATGGATCGCGTCCTCGACGTCGCGGCTCGCGTCGATGAACTCGACGCCGAACTCGCCCGCGCCCTCGCCCGTCCACGCGACGCGGGCTTCGACCTCGAAGGCCGGCAGTGGGGCCACGCGAATCACGAGGCGCACGCGCTCGCGGAGGAGCAGCGAAGCTCCAGCGGAGAGCAGCGCGCCACCCGCGCTCAAATTCTCGAGTCGGTAGGTCTCCGCGGTGCCCACCTGGCGCACCACGAAAGCAGTGCCGACGAAGTCGACGCGGCCCTGCGCGCGTCGTTCCCGCAACTGTTCACTATGCATGGGACCCTCCTTCTTGACCCGCAGCGAAGCGAAGAGAGTCGGGCGCCTGAGCCCCCCGGCTAAGCGTGGCAATCAAATGCCGTCAGCACTCGGAAGTATCGCGCGGGTCTCGGTTTGTAAACCCCCCCGTGCGATCTCGAGGCACGAGCGGACGTCGTTGGTTCGCGCGGGCATGCGCGGATCGCGAATGGACAACGGGAACGAGCAAAGGCACCATCGCGAACCATGCGCGATCGACGACGTTTCTTGACGGTGATTGGCTCGGCTGCCGGCGCGATGTGCGTCGGCGCGGGCTGCGGCGAAGACGAGTCCGCGAGCAGCGGAGCCTCGAGTTTTGGTGCGGGTACAGCGTGGAGGAGTGAATGATGCG
>SYFR01000399.1 GCA_005800325.1 Myxococcales bacterium
AGATGACGACCGTGTCGTTGATCGAGAAGCCGATGATCGTCAGCAGCGCGGCGACGGTCGAGAGCGTCACCTCACGACGGAACAGCACCATCGCGCCGGCCGCGATGATGACGTCGTGGATGAGGGCGAAGATGCCTCCCGGCGCGAAGCGAATGTCGAAGCGCAGCGCGACGTAGATCATGATGAACAAGAGCGAGAGCACGATGCTCGTCACCGCGGCGTCGCGCAGCTGCTTGCCGGCCTTCGGACCGATCCACTCGATGCGCAGCGCGTGCGAAGGCACGGCCGCCGCGCCGAGCGATGCGCGCAGGCCGTCCATGATCTGGTCGCCCTTGCTCTTCCAGAAGAACTCCACCTTGTTGTCGCGCTCGCTCGTCACGCGCGGGTTCTCGCGCGTCGACTGGAGCTCGAGCCCCGCGAGCGCGAGGCCCAGCTTCTCGAGCCGGGCGGACCTGAGCTGCTCGGCGATCGCGGCCTTCGCGGGACACTTGAGCTGCTCTTGGGGCTCGCCGCAGACCGGGGTCTTGTAGCGCGCGGTCACCTTCTCGCCGCCGGGGCTGAAGCTCACGTCGGTCGTGCGCAGCTCTTCGGGGCACGCCTCACCGAGCGCAGCGCCCTCGGTCTCGAGGCCCTCCCTCTCGAGGCACAGCGCCTGCTCGATCGTGCGCCGCTGCGAGTCGCTGAAGGCGCTGACCTCTTTGACACGCACCAGAAAGTGGTTCGGCAGGCCGCCCTCGACGGCGACGATCTCGGGATCTTCGAAGCCGAGCTTGCCGATCGCCTCGCGCAGCTGGCCCGCCTCGACCTTGGTGTTGAGCGCGACCTCGACCTCGGTGCCGCCGCTGAAATCGGTGCCCCAGCGCGGGCCGGGGACGAACATGCTGACGATGGCGACGAGCACGACGAGCGCGCTGCCGCCGACGAACCAGCGGCGCGTCCCCATGAAGTCGATGTCTTGTTTGAACTCGAACCAGGCCATGCCAAAACTCCGAGATGTGCTCAATTCCGAGGGCGCGACGAGTACCCGCCTGCGCGTGCCTACTAGCTAGTACCGGCCAGCTCGTACCTGCTAGCCCAGGACAAGCTTCACGTTGCGCGAGCCGCTCACCCACCACTCGAACAAGAGCTTGGTGACGACGACGCCGGTAAAGAGGTTCGTCATCATGCCGACGATGAGCGTGACGGCGAAGCCCTTGATGGGGCCCGTGCCGTACTGCGCCATGATGAGGCCCGCGATGAGGGTCGTCGCGTTGCCGTCGAAGATCGCGCTGAAGGCGCGGTCGTAGCCGAGGGCCACCGCGGCGCGCGCGCTCTTGCCCGCCGCCACTTCCTCGCGAATGCGCTCGTTGATGAGCACGTTGGCGTCGACCGACATGCCGATCGTGAGCGCGAGGCCCGCGAGCCCCGGCAGCGTCATCGACGCATTGAACATCGCGAGGATCGCGAGCTGCATGAGGAGGTTGAACGCCACCGCCAGGTTCGCGATGCCGCCGGCGCGACGGTACTGCCAGAACATGAACAACAGCACGAGCATGCCGCCGAGCGCCGCCGCCTTCAGGCCGTCGTCGATCGCGTCTTGGCCGAGAAGGGCGCCGATGCGCTGCTCGTTCGACAGCGAGATCGGAGCCGGCAGCGCGCCCGAGCGCAGCACGAGCTCGAGCTTGCGCGAGTCCGCGAGCTGCTGCTGCAAGCTGCCGGAGCCCATCGTGATGCGCGCGGTGCCGCCACCGATGGCCTCGTTGATGACCGGCGCGCTCTCCACCTTCGAGTCGAGGATGATCGCGAAGCGCTTCTTCACGTTGGCGCCGGTGATCTCCTCGAAGCGCTCGGCACCGAGCGGCGTGAGCGTCATCTGCACGTGCCAGCCGCCGAGGCCTGCGTCGCTCTGATCTCCCATGGCGAGCGCGTCGCGCACCATGTCGCCGGTGAGCTCGGCCTTGGCGCGCAGGAAGTACGTGCGCCAGCCGACGTGCTCGAACTCTTCGGTGTCGGGGTTGACCTCGAACACCTTGCCGAAGCCGATCTCGTGATCCTCGTCGATGCTCAAGGTCGCCGCCCACTCGCGCATCCGCTTGAGCGCCTCCTCGAGGGTCTCGTTGTCGAGCTTGTTGAGGCGCGCGAAATAGCTAGGAAGGCTGCGAGCCGAGCCGTTCTCGCTCAGCCCGAGCGGCGCGTTCTCGATCTCGAAGCGCAGGCCGACCGGCAGCGCGGCGTCCGTCGCCGAGGCGATGGGCTCGAAGAAGTTGACCGCGTCGTCGAGGAGCTTGAACTCGAGTCGCGCCGTCTCGCTGATGATTTCGCGGATCCGGTCGAACTCTTTCTCCTGGTTGCCGGGGACCTCGACGATGATGTCCTCGTCGCGGACGCTGATGGCGGCCTCTTTGACGCCGAGGCCGTCGATGCGGCGGTGAATGGTCTCTTTGGCCTGCTGCACCGCCTTGTCGCGCACGTCGGCGCCGACCTCGTTGCGGATGCGGAAGGTGACCGATTTACCGTCGGCTCCGCGAAGCACGGTCATCTCCCGCAAGAACGGCGCGATGTGCTTCTCGTCGAGGATCTTGGCGGAATCGGCCGCGTCCTCGAAGCTCGCGACGATGAGCTCGGCGTGCTCGCGCGGCTTCTGCAATTTCACCTTGGCGGCGAGCTTGCCGAGCTCTTCGACGGTGGGCACGTCGCCGGCCGCGAGGCCGAGCTCCTTCGTCATCGAGGCGCGGAGCTGGTCGTAGGCGCGGTCGCGCTTGTCGCGGATGGCCTCGTCGACCTGCACGTTGTAGACGAGCCGCAGGCCGCCGGCGAGGTCGAGGCCACGCACGAGCCGAAAGCCGACGTTCTGCAGCAAGAACTGGGTGACGCCCTTGTCGCCCTGCGCCGCGAGCTTGACGTGAGCGTCGCGCGCCTCGGCGGGCATCTGCTTCAGGACCGCCGGGCACGACGAGCGAAGCTCGGCCAGAGGCTTGTTGCTCGAGCACACGACCTCGTCATGGACCGTGGGAGCGAGCGAGAGGGCCGTGAGCGCGACGAGCGCGAGCGTCAGGCCGACCCGGAAGCGCCACGAGAACGTCACCGCGTTGGTCGCGGAGTAGAGCCCCCACAGCATCAGCAGGCCGAAGCCGACCGCGGTCCAGAACGACTGGTAGTACGCGCCCGAGGCCGCCGAGACCGCGAGCACGGCCGACGTCGCGAGCTCGGCGCGCTTCGGCCGCTTCAGGTAGGCGCCTAGCATCGCCAAGAGGGCGATCGCGGCGAAGGACGCTGCAAAAACGTTGAAAATCACGTCACACCGTCACTTCTTTTTCGGAGCGGACTCCGCTTCGCTGCCCTTCGGCTCGGTCTTCAGCTTCGTCGGCTCCGTCTTCGCGGCAGACTCGCCGCCGTCGTGACCCTCGATCGCCGACTTCACCATCGTCACGATGACGCCCGGCGCGATCTCCACCTTGGCGTGCTTGTCTTGCAGCTCGACGAGCTTGCCGACGAAGCCGGCGCGGGTGACGACGCGGTCCCCTTTTTTCAGCGACGCCTCGAGCGTGGCGCGCTTCTTTTTGTCGCCGCGCGAGACGAAGAACAGCATGACCACCATGAGCAGCACGGGCGCCAGCACGAACAGGTTGCTCATGAGGCCGCTCGGCGCGGGCGCGGCGGGCGCGGGCGCGGAGGGTGCCGCGGTGCCGGCAGCGGGAGCGCCAGCGGGAGCGCCAGCGGGAGCGCCAGCGGGAGCGGGAGAGTCCCCGCCCTGTCGTCCCGGCGCCTGGCCGGGCTGAAGCATGAGTGGAAGCAAGACGGTGTCCTCTTCTTCGAGTGCGCCGGCGGACGAGCACGCCCGGCCGGGCGAGCGTCAATAGTGCGTCTCGGCCCGATCCGCAAGGAATGCCCATGAAGAGGAGCCACGCAACGGAATGCCTGGCGTGGGCGCTCCCGCTCGTGGCGAGGACTCTCTTACTTGCGGCCTCGCGCGACGGTACGGCCTAGCGCGCGGGGGCGCGACCGCGCGCGGGGATCCACGAGCAGATCGGGCACGCCGCGGGATCGTGGCGCTGGGCCGGGCAGCGCTCGCGCCCGAAGTAGATCATCTGCAGGTGCAGCTTGCTCCAGCTGCTCTCGGGAAAAATGCGCTTCAGATCGCGCTCGGTGGCCTCGACCGTCGTGCCGCTCGAGAGGCCCCAGCGGTGCGCGAGCCGGTGGATGTGCGTATCGACCGGGAACGCGGGGCGGCCGAAGGCCTGGCACATGACGACGCTGGCGGTCTTGTGCCCCACGCCGGGCAACGCCTCGAGCTCCGCGAGCGACTCCGGGACGGCGCCTCCGTGGCGGTCGACGAGCAGCTCGGCGAGGCGCGCGACGTTCTTGGCCTTGATCGGAGCGAGGCCGCAGCTCTTGATCGCCCGAAGGATCTTCTCCGCGCCGAGCGCCGCCATTTGTTGCGGAGTGCGGGCGAGGGCAAAGAGCGCGGGCGTGACCTTGTTGACCTGGACGTCGGTGGTCTGCGCGCTGAGCAGCACGGCGACGAGCAGCGAGAAGGCGTCGTCGTGCGCGAGCGGGACCGGCGGCGCGGGGTAGAGCTCGTCGAGGATCGCGCGGATCCGATCGGCGCGCTGCCGCTCGGCTATCCGCGGTGCGCGCTCCCGCTTGACTCGTTCACGCTTAGCGGCTACCACGCGGGCTCCTTGAAGGGACTGCAACCGCAGATCCTGCAGACGACAGGCGCGTAGCTCAGTGGGAGAGCACTACCTTGACACGGTAGGGGTCGGAGGTTCAATCCCTCTCGCGCCTACTCCGCTTCCTCGGTCGCGATGAGCCGCGCGGCCAAGCCATTGCGTCCATGAGCGCGCCGCCGACGCAAGCAGGCGCGAGCGAGCTGCCGCGAAAGACGGCGCGCGAGCTGCTCGGGGACCGTCTGGACAAGGACCGCGAGATCATCGCGATCAAGGTCGGCGACAAGGTCTACGATCTCCACACGCCGATCGGCGTGCCAGACGGCGCGGCGATCGAGCCGGTGCGTGCAAACGACGCGAGCGGCGTCGCCGTCATTCGCCATTCGACCGCGCACGTGATGGCCGACGCGGTGCAGCGGCTGTTTCCGGGCACCAAGGTGACGATCGGCCCGGCGACGGGCGCGGGTTTCTACTACGACTTCGACAAGCCCGACGGCCCGTTCACGGACGAGGACCTCGCGAAGATCGAAGCGGAGATGCTCACGATCGTCGAGGGAAAGAGCCCGTTTCGCCGCGAGATCGTGAGTCGCGAGGAGGCGCAGAGCCTGTTCGCGAGGCTCGGCGAGACCTACAAGCGCGAGATCATCGAGGGGATCCCGGCGGCCGCGGAGATCTCGCTCTATCGCCACGGCGCCGAGGGCAAAGAGTGGGTCGATCTCTGCGCCGGCCCGCACGTGCCGCACACGGGCTGGCTCAAGGCCATCAAGCTCGTCAGCGTCGCCGGCGCGTATTGGCGCGGCGACGAGCGCAACCCGATGCTGCAGCGCATCTACGGCAC
>SYFR01000400.1 GCA_005800325.1 Myxococcales bacterium
ATGGTCATCGAACTCGAGCGCCGCGGCCTGATTGGCCGCGTCCCCCGTCAAGCGAGGAGCATTGCGGTTTGCATCCCCGCCGAGGAAGTCCCGCGGCTACGCCCGCAATCGATCGTATCCTCTGCGTTGCGGTACTAGTTCGGCCGTCGGCTTGATGGATGCCATCGCCTTGTCGAAGTGCCACGCCCGCGCGACGTCGGGCGAATCCACGGAACGCCGCATCCCGCGGTCGAGCAGCACGAGTTCCCCTGACGCGTCGTCGAGACGGACGAGCTCAGGACCCGACGTGATGTCTTCGTCATCAGGCAGCGCGTCGAGCACCGCCTCCGAAACATTCAGCAAGTCGACGTACTCCTCGAAGTGCCACGCCTTGTAGATCTCGTCGCTCGTCAGCCAACGCTTTCGGCCGCTCGGCACGGGCGGCGCGCAGGCCATCGATTTTTTCGGGCTCCCGGTGAGCTCTGCGCTCGGCCCGCCTTCGGTCGCGTTTCCGGCGTAGGCGTGCACCTCGTGGCTCTTGCTGTCCATGGCGCCGTACGGCAGCGGCGCGCCAAAGCCGTGCGCGCACGAGCCGATCGCCTTGCAGAGGTCTTCGCGGTAAGCGTCCGCCGTGGCCTCCGTGTACTTCGCTTGCGGCGCGAACACTGGCCCGTCGAACGAGACGACGACGGGCACGGCCTCGCCGAGTGCGTCCGGGGACGCGGCCCACCCAAGGACGAGCTCGCACGAGACGGCGTCGAGCGCGCCGACGGGCGGCGGGTACGGGCAGTTCGTCGGCGGACCGCTCCCCTTGGCGAGAACGCCGAGGTGGTTGTTGACGTGTCGCCCGGTCCCGAACAGCGTGCCAACCCCCGCGACGTACATCTGAGACGAGCCGCCACCGTCCTCGTTGGTGGCGAAGTCGAGCTGCGGAAAGCCCGCCTCCTTCGCGCGCGCCAGCATGGTGTTCGCCATCGCCGCACCGTCGAGCGACGCATCGCTGACGAAGAGATAGACGTAGCGGCGATCCGCGCTGACCCCAATGCCGGTGCGCCGGTGTGAGGTGAGGATCACGCTATCGCCGTCGAAGTCGGGTGCCTGCGATTTTCCGTTCTTGATGATGACGTTGTGCGCGCCGACGATCTCGGTGACCGCGGGCGCAGGGGGCGGCACCAAGGTGGCAGGCTGCCAGCCGGCATGGTTCGGGCCGTACTCCCAGTAGCCTCGCTTCTCTTTGAGCATCTTGTCGACTGGCCAGTCTTCGCCTTTTCCTCGGGCCCGCCCATTGACGTACGTCCAGCCCGGGAAATCGAAGAAGTCCGCGTTCACCGCAACTTCGGCCTTCACGGATGGCAGCTGCGCCCATGCCGACGGGGTCGCGTTGCGCTCACCGTACGTGGTCGCGCGCATCGACACCCCCGGAGCGCACAGATCGGCCACGACGAGGGCGTCGCTTCCCGTCTTCGCGAGCGTGACGCCAGGCTGCGGGCTCGACACCTCGGCGGCGGCGGTGGAGGCGGCGACGAGCGAGGCGATGGCAGTGCCGACCGCGCATGGGACGCGCCTACGAGGATTGGATCGGGCGAACATCGCCGGGGAGGTTATCACACACGCCAGCGGAGATGACACGCGCCGGCGGACGCACGGCACCGCCACCGCTCACGCGGACTCGAACAGCTCGCGGTGCAAGACGGACACCGCGCGGTCGACGTCGGCGTCGGCGATGACGAGCGACAGGTTGATCGAGCCGCGGGCGTAGCTCAAGACTTCGACGTTGACTCCGGCCTTGGCGACGGCACGCAAGATCTCGGCGCCGAGGCCGGGTCGCGACACGAGGTGCTGGCCGACGACGGCGACGATGGTGCGTCCCTCGACGAGCGTGACCTCACCCATGCCGCGGAGCTCGGCGGCGGCGCGCTCGAGCGGCTCGCGCTGATTGCCCGTGAGCGAGATGCTCACCTCGCTCGTGGTCACGAGATCGACGACGACGCCGTGGCGCTGGCAAGTCGCGAACACGTCGGCGAGAAACCCGCCTTCGCCGAACATGCGCGTCGATGAAATCGTCAGCACGAACTGCCGCTCTTTGTAGGCGATGCTGGTGACCGAGCTCGCGGCGCTCGTGGCGCTCTCGACGATGAGCGTGCCCGGGTGCTCGGGCCGGTTCGTGTTGAGCACCCGCACCGGGATGTGCGCCGACATCGCGGGCAAGAGCGTCGAGGGGTGCAGCACCCGGCTACCGAAGTAGGCAAGCTCGGCGGCCTCGTCGAAGCGCATCGTCGGGATGTTCCGCGCCGAACGCACGACGCTGGGATCCGCGGTCATCACGCCGTCGGTGTCGCTCCAGATCTCGACCTCGTGCGCGCCGAGCGCGGCGCCGAGCAAGGTCGCGGTCAGATCGCTCCCGTTGCGCCCGACGGTGGTGATTTCTCCGCGCTCGTTCTTGCCGATGAAGCCCGTCACGATGGGCACCGTCGCGGGAGAGAGGGCGGCGAACGCGGCCTTCACGCGCGACTCGAACCCGACGAGGGGTCTCGCCGAGCCGAAGCACGCATCGGTAACGAACCCGAGATCCCACACGTCGTGAGCGGCGGCGTTGAGGCCCCGGCGGGCGAAGTAGTCCGCGATGACGCGCACGCTCATCCGCTCACCGAAGCTCGACACGTAGTCGAGGCTCCGCGGCGAGAGCTCTTTCACGAGGTGGACGCCGCGCAACAGATCGCGGATCTCTTGAAACAGGGGCGCGAGCAGCGCATCGTCGCAGCCGAGCTCTCGGGCGATCGCGAGCTGGCGGTCGATGACGCGCTCGGGCTCGTACGTGCCGCTTGCCGCGGCGCGCGCCGCGTTCACGAGCGCGTCGGTGATGCCCTTGTGAGCGGAGCACACGACGACCGGCGCGCGGTTCGCGCGGGAGCGCACGATGTCGAGCACCTTGTCGATCTGCGCGCAGTTCGCGACCGAGCTGCCTCCGAACTTCATCACCAGCATGGGCACCTCCCATGTCGCGAAACCGCGAGGGCGACAAGGAGATGACGAACCGCGACGCTAGCGCGCCGAATCAGCGTGACTCGGACTCAGGGAACTCAGCCGTGCGGCGCCGGGAGCGTCGGCGGCGGCTGCGTGTCGTGCCTGTCGGCGCGAAGCGGGTCGCTCTCGGGCGAACGCGGCAAGCGCGGCTCGATCGCGTCGGCCAGGAAGCGCGCCGCGAGCGTCGTCTCGGAGCTCGTCGCCGCGCTTCGCGGAAACGCCACGGCGAGGTCGGTCCAGCCGAGCCCGATGAGCTCCGAGCAATTGGTCCCGCTCGACGCATCGACCTCCACGGGCGCGCTGAGGACGACGACCGTGCGTGACGCGAGCGCCCCGAGCCCGCGCAGGCAACCACGCACGTCGTGGAGCGCGCCGAGCCGATCGCCGCCGACGAGCACGATCGCCGCCGGCGCCAAGGCGAGCACGAGCTCGAGGTTCGTACAGTCGTAAGACAGCGGGCTGAAGAGTCCCCCCGCGGTCTCGATGACCACGGGGTCGCCGTCGAGGCCGTCCACCCATTTCACCAGCGGCTCGAGCTCGATGAGGGTGCCCTGCTTTCGCGCCGCGCGGTGCGGCGACACCGGCTTCGCGAAGGAATGGAGCGGCGCCACGAACGCACGCCCCGCCGCGCGGCACAGGATCGCTGCGTCGCTGTCGTCCACGTTGGTGACGCCGCTCTCGATGGGCTTGCCCGCAGCCACCCCCGGACGCCGTCGGCCGAGCTCGCGCGTGAGCGCCGCGGCGATGTGCGTCTTGCCCACGCCCGTGCCGGTGCCGACGACGACGATCCGTGCCTGCATGCTGCGCCCTTCTTACCGCTTGCATGCCGCCACGCAAATACGGTTGCGGCGGAGACCTCGCTTGCGCCTGATCGCATGCGCACGTAGGCTGCGACGAAGATCAGCATGTCGACGCACGGCGAGGGTACCGTCATCGGCGGGCGCTACCGGCTCGAGCAGGAGATCGCCCGCGGCGGGATGGGCTCGGTGTGGGCCGGCTACGACGACAAGCTTCGCCGTGGCGTGGCGCTGAAGCTCCTGGTCGCGAGCGGCAGCGGCACCGCGGCCCACGCGCGTTTCGAGCGAGAGGCGATGGCGATCGCCCAGCTGCAGAGCCCGCACGTCGTGCAGATCTTCGACTACGGCATCGAGCTCGACGTCCCGTACATCGTGATGGAGCGCCTCGTCGGTGAAGATCTTCGCCGCCGCCTCCAGGTGCAACGACGCCTGACGCTCGAGACGGCCGGGCGCATCCTGGTGCACGCTGCCAAGGGCCTCAGCGTCGCGCACGCGGCCGGGATCGTTCACCGCGACCTCAAGCCCGGCAACATCTTCCTCGTGCGGAGCCGCGACGAGGAGATCGCCAAGGTGCTCGACTTCGGCGTGGCCAAGACGGACGCCACGGTGCTCGAGCCCGAAGAGGCAGGCGACGCTACGTTCGCGCTCGACGGGCATACGAAAGTGGGCGCGATCCTCGGGACGCCGCAGTTCATGGCGCCGGAGCAGGCGCTCGGCGCGAGCACCGTCGATCACCGCGCGGATCTGTGGTCGCTCGGCGTGATCTTGTTTCGTGCGCTCACCGGGCACCTGCCGTTCAATGCCGCCGAAGCCGCGGAGCTCATCGCGCTGATCTGCACCGCCACCGCGCCGAGCGCGCTCGAGCTGGCGCCGGACCTCCCTCCCGAGACCGACCGCTTCTTCGCACGAGCGCTGGCGCGGGAGCCCGAGCGGCGATTCGCGAGCGCCCGCGAGATGGCCATCGCCTTCAGCCGACTCGCACCCGTGAGCTTCCCGACGGTGAGCATGCCCGAGCCGAGGCTCGACATCGCGCTCGCGCTTCGCAGCTCATGGAGTGGGCAGGCCCCCGCGTCCGTGCGTCGGCCGAGCACTGCAGAAATCGACGAGAACGACGAGGCGCCGACCTCGCTGTCGCAGCTCGCGCACTTGCCACGCCCCGAGGGGCTCCGCGCCTCCCTGCTCGGGCCGGCATCGCTGGCCGGACTGGCATCGGTGGCTGGCCTGGCATCGGTGGCGGGCCTCGCTGAGCGGGGACCGGCGAGCGGGCCCGTACCGCCGAGCCGCACGAGCATGCCGCACGCGCGCATTCCACTGGCCCACGAAGGCCCCAGCAGCGCGAGCTTCTCCGCTGCCGAACTGCCGGCAAGCGCCTGGCAATCGAGCGCAGCCGCCGACTCGTCGATCACGATCGAAAACGCGCACGCGACGGAGCTCGACAATCCGTCCGAGCCTACGCTCGGCGGCGGCGTTGCCGAGCCCTCGCCTTCGGAATTCCCTACTCCGCTGCGGCGTCGCTCGCCGACCGACCGCCCGTGGTTGCTCGCGGTCGGTGCGGTCGCCGCGGGCGTGTTGCTCGCCGTGGTCGGCAGCAGGGTCGTGGGTCGCACGAGAGGCCCGACGTTCATCGCAGCTTCGGTCGCGAGCGACTCCGGCGCAGAACAGCCGGCCGCGGGGCAACAGGATCCGCGCACGCATCGAGGTGCAAGCCCGGCGGCCGAGCTCGCACCGAGCGCACAGCCTACGAGCGCCGGGTCCCCGGCTCGCGCGATCGCGCAAGATGCCAGCGCCGGGGCAGCGCCGGACGGTGCTGGCGCAAGCAAGAGCGACGAGGTCGACGCTGCGACGCGCCCCGCAGTTCCGATCCCCGGCGGGGCGGTCGCGAAGGCTCGTGCGGACGCTCGCGCGGAAAAAGGGCCGACCGATTCTGCCACGTCGCAGGCCGTCTCCGGCAAACCGAGCCCGAGCGCGGACGCAGCGCCGAGGCCACCGGAGACGAAGCCCGAGCCCAAGCCGGCCCCGGTGGACGCCGATCCCTTCAGCGACCGGCTGTGACGTGCGAGCTCGAGCCATGACTGGCAGCACGGCTCGGCTCGTGGCGGCGACGTGCGTTGCGTCGGCGACGCTGCTCACGGCGTGGCTCGGCCATGGTGCGGCCGCCCGAGGTGCCGACGCGACCAAGCGCGACGCCACAAAGTCCCCAGCACCGCCGAGCTCCGCAGCGAGCAACGCAAATAGCGACACGCCGAGCAGCGCAGAAGACGACACGCCGAGCAGCGCAGAGAACGACACACCGAGCAGCGCGAAGGACGACACGACCGAGACGCCGACCGGCGGCCCCGCAACCGGGAGAGCGGACCACGCCGCGGCCCAGGCGCTGTTCGACGAGGCACGCCGCCTCATCGCCGCGAAAGACTACGACCGCGCCTGCCCGAAGCTGGCCGAGAGCATGCGGCTCGATCCGGCGCCCGGGACCCAGCTCAATCTCGCCGATTGCTACGAGCGGGTCGGAAAGACCGCGAGCGCGTGGGCGAATTTTCGCGACGTCGAAGTACGCGCGCGCCGCGACGGAAACGAGAAGCGCGAGAAGGTCGCACGGGAGCGAGCCGAAGCGCTCGCGCCTCGGTTGTCGCGCGTCATCCTGCTCGGGCCCGATCCCTCGCGGCGCCCGAAGGGTCTCCGTATTCTGCGCGACGATACGGAGCTCGGCGTCGGCGTGCTGGGCTCGGCGTTGCCCATCGATCCCGGAGAGCATCGCATCGCCGCAGAGGCCAAAGGCAAGCTGCCTTGGTCGACGAAGCTCGTCGTCGATGAAGAAGGCAAGACCTACCGCGTGAAGGTGCCCCTGCTCGCCGACGCGCCGCAGCCCGAGCGTGCGATCGGTACGGGGCGCCTCGTCGGGCTCGCGCTCGGCGGAGCCGGAGCGATCGGCCTCGGCGTCGGCCTCGGCCTCGGCAGCGTCGCGATCGCGAAAAACGAAGAGTCGCTCACGCACTGCCTCCCGGACGACCCGAATCAGTGTTTTCCCGAAGGGCTCGCGCTTCGCGATGAGGCGCGCTCGACCGGAAATGTCTCGACGGGACTCGTCGTTCTCGGCGCATCGCTCCTCAGCGCCGGCACGATCGTGTTCTTCGCCACGGGCGGCCCGACGCCTGACACCGGGGGCACGAAGGCGTCCGCCACGACCTGGCGCCTCGGGGCCGCGCCGCACCTCGGCGGCGTCTCGACCACGCTCCGCGCCGCGTGGTGACGATGAGCCGCCATCCGCGAACCCAGAGGCCCACGCGGCGCGGCTCGTTGACCCGTGCCTGGTCGCCACGTCTATGGCTGGCTGGACTCGCGGTCATCGCGCTCGTGACGGTCGCCGTCGGCTGCAATCAGATCGCCGGGATCGACGAGGCGCGCCACATCGACGAGCCGAAGGGCGGCGGGCCCCCGTGCCTGTCGGATCAAAACTGCAACGACGACAATCCGTGCACGGCCGATAGCTGCCCGAGCGGGTTCTGCGTCCTCGCGCCGATCGACGGTACCGTCCCGGTGGAGCTCGCGGTCGCGGGCGACTGCAAGCGCGTCGTGTGCCAAGAGGGCGTCCCCGAGTCGGAGCTCGACGACGCAGATCTGCCGATCGACGGCGCTTCATGCACCGAGGATCTGTGCGAGGCTGGCGCCCCCGCGAATCCACCGCTCACCGTTGGCGCGCTGTGCAACGAAAATGGCGGCTCGAAGTGCGATGGCGAAGGCGCGTGCGTCGGGTGCCTGAGCGACGACGACTGCGACGCTCCGGAGACGTGCGGCGGTTCGGGCAAGAATGCCTTCTGCGGCTGCAAGCCAACGACGTGTGCGGCCGAGGCGCTTACGTGCGGGTTCGGCGCGGACAACGGCTGCGGCAAGCCGCTCGCCTGCAACAACGCCGAAAAGGACGGCGGCGAGACCGACGTCGACTGCGGCGGACCTCCGACCGCGTGCTCCATCCGATGCGCCGCGGGCAAGGCTTGCGTCAAGGACTCGGACTGCGCGAGCAGCGACTGCGACGACGCGGCGCTCGCCTGCAACTGACGGCACGAACTATCGTGCGAGGCTAGTAGCCGAGGAGCTTGGCCACGTAGTAGCGCATCGTCTCGCTCGTGCCGCCGCCGATGCGAAAGAGCCGCGAATCGCGCCACGCGCGCGCGATGGGGAACTCTTCGATGTAGCCCCAGCCGCCGTGCACCTGAAGGCAGGTGTCCATCACCTCGCTGACGACGTCGCCGACGAGCACCTTGGCCATGCTGACGAGCTTCACCGTCTCGAGGCTGATGGGCCCCTTCTCGACGTAGCGATCGTGATTGAAATGGTCGGCGCATTTGTAGACGAACGCGCGCGCGCTCTCGATCTTGATGTGCATGTCGACGAAGCGGTGCTTCCACAGCTCCCGCGACAAGACGGGCTTGCCGAACGCCTCGCGGTCGCGAGCGTACGCTTCGGACTGCAGCACCATGTAGTACGCGCCCATGAGGGCGCTGACGCTGCCGATGAGCCGCTCGGACTGGAAGTTCTGCATCAGGTACATGAAGCCGTGGTTCTCTTCCCCGAGGCGATAGCGCGCCGGGATGCGCATCTCCTCGAAGAAGAGCTCGGCCGTGTCGCTCGAGCGATTGCCGATCTTGTCGAGCTTGCGCGACACCCCGAACCCCTTCGTGCTCGTCGGCACGAGGAAGAACGAGCACCCGTGGGCGCCGCGGTCCGGATCCGTCTTCGCCAGCAACGTCACGAAGTCGGCGCGCGTGCCGTTCGTGATGAAGGTCTTCTGCCCGTTGATCACGTAGTCGCCGCCGTCGCGCCGCGCGTGGGTGCGGATCCCCGCGACGTCGCTGCCGGCCGCAGGCTCGCTGATGCCGAGCGCTGCGACCTTTTCGCCGCGGAGCGCCGGCGCCAGGAACTCATCGATCTGCTCCTGCGTCCCGAGCTCGCTGATGCATGGCGTCGCCATGTCGCTCTGCACGAGCAGGCCCATCGACACGCCCGCCGAGCGGCAGCGCGGGTACTCCTCGGCCTTGACGACGCTGTACCAATAGTCGCCGCCGCTGCCCCCATGCTCGACCGGGAAGTGCGCCCCGTGGATGCCGAGCTCCCCGGCGCGCTTGAACACCCATCCCGGGAAGCAGCCGCTCGCCTCCCACTCCTCGGCGTGCGGAGCGAGCTCCTTCTCGGCGAAGTCGCGGACGAGCTTTCGGAACTGCTGATGCTCTTCGGAAAATGGCTGCCACATGGCGGTACTCCTCGTGCGCGGCGCACCGAAGCAGCCGAGAGCGGCCCCCGATGGATCGCACGCAAAATGTTCGTACACGAAGCAATCGGCGACGTCCAGGCAGCTCGCGCCCGCCGCGCTAATTGTGTGGGCAAGCCAGGATCCGCGCGGCTACCCTCGCCGGCATGCGGCTCATGGTGCTGTCACGCAACGGCACGCTCTACTCCACGGCGCGGCTGCTCCGCTCGGCGCGCGCCAAGGCTCACGACGTCACGCTCACCGATCCGACGGAGCTGCAGCTCGCCGTGCTCGGCGGCGCGCCGCGATTGCTGCAAGCCGGCTCGCCGCTCGCGCTGCCCGACGTCGTCTTGCCGCGCATCGGCGCGAGCATCACGGCGCACGGCGTGACCGTCGTTCGCGCGCTCGAGCAGGCCGGGTGCGCGGTGTTGAATGGCGCCGACGCCATCGCGCTCTCCCGCGACAAGGTGCGCTCGCTCGAGGTCCTCGGACGCGCGCGGATCCGGGTGCCGCGTACCCTCTCGACGCGCACGCTCGCCGGCCTCGAGGACGCGCTCGCGTTGATCGGCGGCACGCCGACGATCGTCAAGCTTCAGAACGGAACGCACGGGGTCGGCACCATGCTCGCCGAGACCCGCCAGGCGCTCTTCGCGCTGGCCGAGACGCTCGCTGCCATGGGGCAGACGCTCATCCTCCAGGAGTTCGTGCGCGAGGCGCGGGGACGCGATGTGCGCGCCTTCGTCGTCGGCGGCAAGGTCGTCGCCGCGATGCTGCGTGTCGCCCCCAAGGGCGAGTTTCGTTCGAACCTCCACCGCGGCGGCACCGGCAAGCAGGTGGTCCTCACGCGCCGCTTCCGAAGCACCGCCGAGCGTTCCGCGAAGGTGCTCGGGCTCGACGTGGCCGGCGTCGACATGCTCGCGTCGCGCGGCGAGCCGATCGTCCTCGAGGTCAACTCATCGCCAGGGCTCGAGGGGATCGAAGAGGTCACGCAGGTGGACGTCGCTGCACACATCGTTCGCCACGCGGAGGCGGTCTTCCGAGGCCGCAGACGCCAGCGACGACGGCGCGCGGGTTAGGGCTACGGAGCCGAGAGGCTCGGCGCAGTGAGCCTTCCGCTATCGCTCCACGTTCACCCGCTTCGTGCCGCGAAAGCTGCGCGATGGGCCTCGGAGCCCCAGGCCTCTTTGAAGATCTCAGCCTCCGCGGCGAGCGCAGCACCGCGGCGAGCGTCACGCGACGCACGGAGCGAACGCTTCAGCCGTACCAGCACGTCGCGCTCACTCGACGCGAGCTCGTCCGCCAGGAGCAGCGCCTCGGCCGTGGCCCGCGTGCGCGCAGCCACCCGCGCCGCGAGCCCCATCGCGACGGCCTCTCTTGCATCGACCGCACGCGCCGTGAGGAAAAGCTCCGCCGCGCGCGCGCTGCCAACGCGCTCACTGAGGCGCGTCGCGCCACCCCACGCGGGCACGAGCCCCATCGCCTTGTGGACGAAGCGAACGCTCGCGAGCTCGTCGATGACCGCGAGGTCGCACGCGACGAGCAGCTCGGCGCCGCCCCCGAGCGCGACCCCCGAAACCGCGGCGATCACCGGCACCGGTGCGTCCTCGATCACGCGCGCGAGGCGGCCGAGGTCGAGCACACGCTCTGCCCCGACGGCGTCCATCGGGAGTTGTCTCAGCTCACGCAGGTCGCCGCCCGCCAGAAACACGCGGTCGCCCGTCGAGCCGAGGACCACCACCCGCACCGAAGGGTCGCTCGCCGCCCGATCGAACGCCGCGACGAGACCCGTGACGAGCTCCGCGGACAGCGCGTGGCTCGCTTCGGGGCGATCGATGACGATGAGCTCAGTCGTCCCCTGTCGCTCTACCTTCAGCATTTCGCGCGAAGAACCTGCGCCAGGCGACGCGCGCGATCAAGAGCAGGATGAGCCCCGCGTGCCATGCGCGCATGCCGCTCGCCTCGCCGCGATAGACTGGCCGCACGGTGACCTCCTCGATGCGTGCACCGACGGAGCTGACCGCGCCCAGGAGATCGTTGGGGTAGCCGTAGCGAGGCCACAGGGCGTCGAGGTCGAGCCGCGCGAGGCACGCACGCCCGATCGCCGTATAGCCGCACTGGCTGTCGCCGAGCCGTTGCCCGACGCTGAGCGCCGTCAACGCCGAAAGGACCAGCGAACCGATGAGGCGGTCCTTCGGCATCGCGCGCCACACGTCCGGATGCCGCAAGCGGTTGCCCTTCACGTAGTCCGCGCGCGCCTGCACGATCGGCTCGACGACGGCACGCAGGTCCCTCGGATCCATCTGCCCGTCCCCCGCCATGACGGCGACGATATCCGCCCCCTCGAGGAGCGCCTCGCGGTAGCCGCGCGCGATGGCAGCCCCAACGCCTCGATTCGCGCGATGACGGACGACGCGCACGCTCCGCTCGGAGGGCGCGGCGCACGCGACCTTGGCGGTCTCATCGACGCTGCCATCATCGATGACGAGCACCGAGTCGACGAAGCTCGGCATCGTGGCGATCACCTCGCCGATGCGCGCCTCTTCGTTCTGTGCCGGCACGACCACACACACGCGCTTGCCGGCGATCACGGCGTGCGCCCGTCGCGACTCACGTCCCGCCTCGACGCGCGGCAGGGAGACAGCATGGGTTGGTTCGGATGGCCGCGCAGCGGGGCGTGTGCGAAAACGGCGCCTCGCCATGGTTGTCTCGCGCCGCACGCTGCTCATCGCCGCCGGAACCTCGACGGCCCTCGGCGCCGGCGCCTACGCCTTCCACGTCGCGACACGCTTTCCGCCGGACACGACGCCCGAAGGCGCCTACCGCCGCATCGCGCACTCTCTCAGCCGAGGTAAACCGCATGAGCTCTTCTCGTACCTCGAAGAGGACGCGATCCATGCGATTTTCTCGATGCATGGCTACGCGCGCGAGATCATCGAGGCGGTGCGCGCGAGCTACCCCGAGGCCGAGAGGGCGAGAGCGTTGGCTCGCTACGAGCGCTTCAGTCAGCCGGAGGATCCGGCCGCACTCTGGGTGACCTTCGCCGAAGAGCGCGGGTTCTTGCGGCAGCTACGGCGCGATCTTTCCGGGATCGACCACGTCGACAGGAGCGGCGAGCGCGCTACCGTCGTGACGGCCCGGGGCACACGTTACCCGCTCCGTGTCCGCCCGAACGGGATCTGGGGCCTGTCGATGTTCACGGCTCAGCTCGACGCCGAGGCACGCCGCCTCGCGCGGGACTGGGACACGATTCGGCGCGCGGCGCACGACTTTCGCGCCGGCGCGGCACCCGCGAACAGCGCGACCCCGTGAGCGCCGACCGCGTGGTCCGTCTCAAGCCTTGGCCAGCCGAGCCAGCTCCGCGTAGCTCTTGCCCGCGGTCACGAGCTCGGTCGGAAGCCCGGCGGCCAACCACCCGGGCTCGACGATCTGGCCGAACGCGTTGCGCGCGCCACCATAGCCGGGGCGAAGATCGACGACGCACGTGAACCCTGCGTCGAGCATCGCCTGCGCGGCCTTGATCGATCGGCCCCCTGCGGCGCACCCGACGAGCACCCGCTCGGCCGCGGGCAGCACCGCGCGAGCCACCGCGAGAAAATCGGGGTTTTGCACAAGACGTCCGCTAGCCGATGCCATGAATGGCACGTTCAGCGCGCCTGCCGGATGCCCGCCGGCGTACTCTTCTTCGGTGCGGACATCGAGGTAGACGTAGCCCTGGGCGAGCAGCTCGGCTCCCTCGGGCGCGGACACGCGGACGATCGCGGCGCTCATGTTGTGCCTCAGCTTCGCTGGCTTGTTCTGTTCCGGTGGCGAGTCTCTGGTTCGCCCGACTAAAACACGTGCACGAAGAGGCCACTCTTGAGCTTCGGCTCGAACCAGGTGCTCTTCGGCGGCATGATGAGCCCGGCGTCGCTGACGGCCATGACCTCGGCCACGCTCGTTGGGTAGAGGTAGATGGCGATCGACGCCTCACCGTGAACGACGCGGCGCTCGAGCTCCTCGTACCCGCGGATCCCGCCGACGAAATCGATGTCCGCGTCACGCCGCGGATCTTCGATGCCGAAGATCGGCGCCAAGATCTGGTCCTGACAAATCTGGCAGTCGAGGCGTGATACCGGATCGGCGCCGGCGATCGAGCGCGGCCGTAGCCGGTGCCACCCGTCGCCGAGGAACACGTGAAAGGTCCCGCGCTCGGTCGGCGCGGGCTGGCTCGCGGGCGTCACCTCGAAGCGCTCGGACAGCACCGCCAGGAGCTCCTTGGCGCTGCGGCCGGCCTTGTCCCGCACCACGCGGTTGTAGGGCAGGATGTTCATCTGATCGTGCGGAAAGATCACGGCGAGGAACACATCGTGCTCCCCACCGTCACCCTTGCGCGCGGCGTGAACGCGAGCCGCCGCGGCGCTGCGGTGGTGACCGTCCGCGACGTACATCACCTCCACGTGCTGCGCGAAGAGCTCCGAGAGCGTGCGTGAGTCGCTGGCGGCGATCGGCCAAATTTGATGGTGCACGCCATCCGCGCTCGAGAAATCGTAGGTCGGCGTCGCGCTCATGGCGCGAGCGACGGCAGCATCGATGGGAGCATGAGCGCGATACGTCAAGAACACGGGCTCATCGTGCGCCGCGAGCGTGTCGATGTGGCGCGTGCGGTCGTCCTCTTTGTCGGCACGCGTCTTCTCGTGCTTCTTGATGCGATCCGTCACGTACTCGTCGACGGAGACGCACGCGACCACGCCGACCTGCCGGTGTTCGCCCATGCGCTGCGCGTAGACGTAGAGGTGCGGCTCGGCGTCGCGCACCAAGAGTCCGCGCTCGACGAAGCGAAGCAGCTGCTTCATGCCCTCGGCGTACACGGCGTCCGAGTGCTCATCGACGCCCTCCGCGAGCGAGATCTCCGGCCGCGAGACGTGGAGGAAGCTCGCTTCGTTGCCGGCGGCGAGCTGCCGCGCCTCGCTCGTCGAGATCACGTCGTAGGGCGGGCTCGCGACGCGCTCGACGAGCGACACGGGCGGACGAAGAGCGGTGAAAGGACGGACCGTGGCCACGACGGGGGCGTACCCCAAGACATCGGTTGTGTATAGTGCCGCGCCGGCGTTCGCCATGTCCGACCCAATCGACACCGACGGCCGAGGCGACGCGTTCGATGCACATGCGACAGCCGATGGGCGCGTCGCGCGTGGGCGGCACGTCATCGCCGTCGGCGGTGGCCGCCCGGGCGTTGGCAAGTCGCTCCTCAGTGTCAACCTCGCCGTCTACCTCGCGCAGCTCGGTCGCAACGTCGTCTTGTGCGACGCAGATCCCTCGGGCGCCAACCTGCACACGATGCTCGGCTGCGGCGGGCCCGCGCTACGCCCCGATCGCACGGGGGCGGACACGCTCGGGCTCGTGCCCACCACGGTCCCGGGCCTCACGCTCATGCCCGCGACCTACGATCCGCGCGTGCTCGCGCCCAAGCGGATCAGCCGCCAGGCGTATTGGCTGCGCCAGCTCGAGAAGGTCGACGCCGACTACGTCGTCTACAACCTCGGCGCGTCGCTCGCACCGGCGACGCTCGATCTCTTCGCCTCGGCGGACGTGCAGATCTGCGTCGCGGCGCCGGAGCCGCCGGCCATCGACGCGACCTACCACTTCGTTCGCGCCTACTTCGTGCGCCGCCTTCGCCGGACGCTCATGCGCGAGCGCTTCAAGCTCCGCGTCCTCGATCGCGCGCTCGACAATTTGCCGGCGTTGCCGTCACCGCGGGAGCTCATCATCGAGATCGCCCGCTTCGACGAGCCCGTCGCCGACCTCGGCGCCACCGTGCTCGCCTCGCTCCGGCCGCGCCTCGTCATCGGCAAGACACGCATGCGCCGCGACCTCGATCTCGGCGCGGCCATGACCTCGCTCGCCGAGCGCTACCTCGGCGTCGCGCTCGACTACATGGGCTACGTCGAGCACGACGACGCGGTGTGGACGACGGCACGGCGTGGTCGACCGCTCTTGATCGACGCGCCGACCTCGAAGGCAGCACGCGACATCGAGCGCGTGGCGCGGCGGCTCTTGGCGCTCCTGGCCCAGCCCGATCGTCGCGCCGCCGAGGTGCCGAGCGGCTCGGCGCGCAAGCTCACGGTGCCGCTCACGCTCTACAAGGTGCTGGGCGTCGCCCGCACCGCGACCGAAGACGAGATCCGCCGCGCGCACAACCTTCAGCGCGACGTCTACACCTCGGGCAGCTTGCCCCTCGTCGGGCTCGTGAACGACCGCGCGATGAACGAGGAGCGCGCACGCATCGCCGAGGCGTACGACACGCTGCTCGAGCCGATGCGCCGGCGCGCGTACGACCTCTCCGTGTTTCCCGATGAGTCGACGGAGCCCGACCCCTCGACCGCACGCGGGCCGAGCGCGTCGGACGCCGAGCTTGCCGCGCTGCGCGCCGAAGTTGCCCGCGAAATCGGCCCGGACACGCAGTATTCGGGGCCGCTCTTGCGCCGCGTGCGCGAGTCGCTCGGCATCGAGCTCGCCGACGTAGCGAACCTCACGAAGATCTCGATCGGCTACTTGCGAGCGATCGAGACCGAGACCTACCAAGCCCTGCCTGCGAAGGTCTACGTGAACGGATTTCTCACCCAAGTCTCGCGCGCCCTCAAGCTCGACACGGCCCAGGTCGCAAAGAGCTACCTGAAGCGCATGCGCGCCGCGCGGCCGGACGATGGCTGACGTGCGACGTGCGTGGCCGTCCGTGGCCGTCTTCTTCTTGGCGCTCTTGCCGCGGATCTACACGGCCATCGCGTGGGCGCGCGAGCCGGTGTGGGACGGCCACTACTACGACATCGGTGCGCGCAGCATCGCCCTCGGCCGCGGCTACGTCGGCGCCGAAGGCGGCGCGTGGTGCCACTACCCCGTGGGCTACTCCGCGCTGCTGGGTCTTGCCTACCGCGTGTTCGGCACGGGGAGCGTCGTCGGCCCGCTCGTGAACGCCACGCTAGGAGCGCTCACCGCCGCGCTCTTGGTCGAGCTCGCGCGCCACGATTTGGGTGAGCGACGCGCAGCTCTCGCGGGCGTGCTCGCGGCTATTTACCCCGGAGCCATCGCCTACACGCCGCTTCACATGACCGAGCCAACCGCGGCGTTCTTCCTCGTCGTGGCGGCGTGCGCCGCCGCGCGCATGAGCGGGGTGGCCAGGATCGCCGTCTGCGGGCTCGCCCTCGGGCTCGGCACGCTCGTCAGGCCGCAGACGCTGCTCGTCGCCCCCGCGGTCGCGCTCTTCGTGGCCGGGCCGACGCGCGAACGCGTGCGTGCGGCCGCGCTCACGACGGTCCTCTCGCTCGCCGTCGTGCTCCCGTGGACCGCGCGCAACTGCGTCGTCATGGATGGCTGCGCGCTCGTCTCGACGAACGGCGGCTGGAACCTCGCGATCGGCGCGTTTCCGCGCGCGACCGGCCGCTTCGAGACGCTGCGCGGAAGCGACGGCTGCACCATCGTCACGGGCCAGGTGCAGCACGATCGCTGCTGGTCGGCCCGCGCCGTCGAGTGGATTCGGCGCGATCCCGCGCGCTGGCTCGGCCTCGTTCCGAAAAAGCTTGGCTTCACCTTCGACCACGAGTCGTTCCCGATCGGGTACCTCGCCGAAGCGGATCCCGACAGCTGGCCCGAGCCCCGACGAAGCGCTGCACGGGCGTGGCTCTCGAACGTGCACCGCGCGCTCCTCTCGCTCGCGCCGCTCGGCTTCGTGGCGCGACCTTCGCGCCGGTTGCCCGCGACGCTGCTCGCGCTCGTCGGCGTCGCGCTGCTCGTGTGGGTCGGCGCGATGAGCGACACGCATCCGTTCTGGCCGCTCGCCATCGCGACCTGCGTCTTGCCGTGGCTGCGGCCCGGTGCGCCGCGACGCGCGCCCACGCTCGAGCTCGCGAGCTTCGTCATCGCGACCCTCGTCGTCGTGCACGCGGTGTTCTTCGGGGAGGATCGCTACCACCTCGTCGCGACGCCGTTCATGTGCCTGCTCGTCGCGGGCGCGTTGCGGCCGACGGAGGTGAAGGCGCCCCCAATGGGCAGCGCTAGCGAGCCGTGACGCTCAGCCGTGCAGTCGAGCCGTGCAGAGGCCTGAGCGTCGGCTCAGTTTCCCTTGAGCTTGTTGGCCGCGGCGACCGCCTGGTTGCGGCAATTCCGATCGCCGTCGCCCATGCAGATCGCCTTCAGCATGTTGAGCTCGCCGAGCGTCGCGCGCCCCGACTGCATTCTCCCCATGAGCCGCCGCTTCTCGGCGCTCGAGTCGAATTCGTCCGGCTTTTCCTGCGTGTCCGGCGGGGGAGGCGTGTCGGTCCCCTTCGCCACGGCGGTCGCGGCGGTGCCGGTCGATGCCGGTTTCGCGCCGCCGGTGCTCGTGCCCCCGGGATGCGGTGCGTCGCGACGACCGCGGTCGAGATCGATCGCCGTGCCTTGGCTTCCCGCGAGCTCCGCCGCCTTCTTGCGCTTCTCGGCGCTGACGGTGGAGGCTTCGCTGATGCGGTTGAGGAGGCTGCGCTTTTGGTCGAGGTCCGTCGTGCGCTCGGCCTGCGCGAACAAGTGGTCGGCCCACTTGTCCTCGATGGCGTGAAACTCCGCAGAGTCACGCAGCGGTGACGACTCCGGAATTCGTCCGAGGAGCCCGTGGGCGATGTTGATGTCGTCGTCGTCGCCGACGCCGTCCGAGAAGCCGCGCGCGGTGTCCATCATCTTGCGCGCCTCCTCGTCGGAGGTTGCCATCGGCGCCGCGGAATCGGACGCATCGACGCCCGCGCTCGCGCCCCGTGGGCGGGTCGCGACGTAGGCACCGATGACGCCGGCGCCCAAGATCGACGCGCCGATGATCGCCGCGATTGCGAGCCCCGAGCCGCGCCGCACCGGCGACGCGACGGGACCGCTCGCTGCGGGCATCACGCTCTCGAAGGAGGGCAAGAGCGCGCGCAGCTCTTGGCTCATGTCCGCCCCCGGCCGATAGAACTTGCCGGCCGCGACATAGCGCAGCCGCACGTCGCCGAGCTCGAGCGCGTCACCGGGCTCGATGATGCCGCGACGCAGCTCGACGCCGTTGATCCGAATCCCGTTCGAGCTGCCCTGGTCGACGACCTCCCACCGGCCCTGCCCGATGGCTTGCATCTGGCAGTGCACCCGGCTCACGGACGCATGGTTGATCGAGACGGTGACGTCCTCCGCCCGACCCACCGTGGCGGTGTCGCCATCCAGCGGATATTCCGTCCCCGGCGCGGGGCCGATGACGACGACGAGCCGATCGGGGCGCGCGCGGCGTCCTTCGTCTGGCGGTGGCGCCGCGACCTGATGGTCGACAAGTTCGAGGCGGTAGTCCGCGAGTTGAACGTGATCGCCGGGGCTGAGCCTGGTCGCGGCTTCGATCTTCTCGCCGTTGACGAACGTGCCGTTGAAGCTGCCC